>JAQUOR010000066.1 GCA_028717025.1 Candidatus Omnitrophota bacterium
GTATGGGGTGTCAAAAATCAAAAGAATTCGCGTGCGTGATTAAAGACCAAGCCAGTCCCTTATTGCGTAGAATTCATTTGTGTGATGTGCTGGTGTTTGCCACGCCGCTTTATTTTTTCGGGCCCACGGCGCAGCTTAAAACGTTTACCGACAGGATGTATTCGCTTTTTAAATTCGATAAGGCTACACGTACCATTACGCATAATCTAAGCCATATGAAATTCGGCGTTCTTTCTACCGCCGGCAGCAGTGATTTCGGGTCGCTACGAACGCTCTTCGATGTGTTAGCCGGATTTATCGGGGTTAAGGTAGAGTCTTTACTTATTCCTTTTGTGGGTCAGACAGCAGCTCTGATAAAGAGTGCCGCCATAAAAGAGAAGTCGTTTATATTTGGACGCAAGCTCACTATTTCTTAAGAAACAATATGAATATTATTTATATGTTTTTACAATTGATGTTGTTTTGCTTTCTTCTCTACTTCGTCTTTAATATAGCCACGTTTATAGTGCTTTTGTTTTTGAGGTTTCGCGTCGGCCGAGAAATCAAAAAGACAAACCGCAGCACCGTTAGTGCCGTAAAGCCTTGGAGCAAGGGAAACGTCACTGACGCTGAATTTAAAGAAATAAAATAGCAACGCCGAGTTTTTATGCAAAACAGCCGTTATCTTGTGCATGTCGATATGGATGCCTTTTTCGCTGCCATAGAACAGCGAGATAACCCAAAACTTCTTGGATTGCCGGTTGTCGTCGGCGCCGACCCTAAGAAGGGTAAAGGAAGAGGAGTAGTTTCGACAGGCTCTTACGAAGCAAGAAAATTCGGCATACATTCTGCAATGCCCATTTCTTTTGCCTATCAGAGATGCCCTCAGGCAGTTTTTTTGCCTGTTGATATGGAAAAATATGCAAAAGTTTCAAAACAGATTTACGGCATCTTTGAAAAATTTACTCCCTCAATTGAGCCCGTAGGTATTGACGAAGCATTTTTGGATATCACCGGAAGTTTTCATCTATTTGGCGGCCCCCTCGAGAGCTGCCGTTTGCTTAAGGAGCGGATTAAAAAAGAAACTCAGCTTACCGCTTCCCTGGGGCTTGCTCCTACTAAAATGGCGGCTAAAATTGCTTCTGATTTACGTAAACCGGATGGTTTAGTCGAAGTAACCAAGGAAGGGCTTTTGGATTTTCTCTGGCCGCTGCCGGTTGAAAAAATCTGGGGTTTGGGTAAAAAATCGAAAGTAGCCTTTGCAGAGTGCGGAATTAAAACAATCGGAGATCTGGCAAGACGCGATATGCGTGACATTGTCTCGCTCTTTGGCAAAAACGGCGAGTATTTCTGGAATTTGGCCTGGGGCCGTGATGACCGACTCCTCCAAGAGGAAGCGCAGGCAAAGTCAATCAGTAACGAAACTACGTTTGAACGCGATACTGCCGATACCGACACAATAACGGGCGCTCTTCTTGCATTATGCGAGAAGGTTTCTCAGCGTCTGCGCGCGCAAGGGCTTAAAGCACGGACCGTTACGCTGAAAGTGCGCCTTAAGGGTTTTGATACCTATACGCGGGCAGTTACGTTGCAGAAAGCTACTAATTTTGCCGACATTATTAATAAAGAAACACGCAGGCTTTACGGAAATCTTAACGTCAGCGAGAAAAAGATACGTCTTATCGGAGTTAAAGTATCTAATTTTATTCCCGCAGACGTACGCGACAGTCTTTTTGTCGATACAAGCGACGAAAAGAAAGAAAAGATACATGATGCGATTGATAAAATAAAAGGAAAATTCGGGGAGAATATCATCCACCGTGCCGCAAGCCGTATATAAGATAATCTGATTTTTTTGAAAGGAACACTTGCATGAAAAATGTAGTAGCGCTGATGACGGATTTCGGATTAAAAGATAATTTTGTCGGCCTCTTAAAGGCAGTGATGACAAGGATCAACCCCGGCATCAAAACAATTGATATTACCCACGATATCGCAAGACATAACATTAAAGAAGCTGCTTTTCTGCTTGCTCATAGTTTTTCGTATTTTCCGAAAGGAACTATTTTTCTTGCGGTCGTTGATCCCGGCGTCGGTTCCCTGCGCCGCGCAATCGCGATACAGACAATGCATTATTACTTTATCGGCCCTGATAACGGGATTTTAAGCATTGCCGTACGCAAGGCTGGCATAAAGAAAATCGTAGCATTAGAGAATAAGCGTTATTTTTTGCCGCACGTCTCTTCGACGTTCCATGGCAGGGATATTTTCGCTCCCGTAGCGGCGCACATAAGCTGTGGCGTTGGCATAATGAAACTGGGCCGTTCCCTAAAGGCGATTGAAACACTCAAGCTTTCATCTGTTCAGGTTAAAGGAGGCACGCTGGAAGCGCATATCGTGTACGTAGATACGTTTGGCAATCTCGTCACCGATGTTACAGAGAAACAAATCATCGCTTTCTGCAAAGGGAAAAAATTTGTTGCACTTTTAAATGGGAAAAAAATCAGTAAAATCTCTCTTTCGTATTCGCAAGGCCCTGAGCAAGAGCCGTTTTTTATACAGGGCAGTTTCGCCACCCTGGAGGTTGCACTAAAAAACAGAAGCGCCGCGCATTATTTTTCACTTAAAAATTATGGTACAATAACTATACGCTGCCGGGATTAAGATATTGATAAGGATAAAACTTTAACGGGGAATAGAATCGAGGAAAGAGGAAATGACGAGCATAACGAAAGAAGAAATAGCATTCAAGGGCCCGGTAAAATATGTCTATAAAAAAATGGGCAGGGCTATCGCTGATTATAAAATGCTTTTGCAGGGCGATAAGGTACTCATTAATGTTTCAGGAAGCCCGGACAGTTTAGCGCTGGTAGAACTTTTTTTGATGCGCAAGCAACGTATCCCCATCGATTTCGATTTTCTAATCTGTTGTATCGATACCAATTTTATTCAGGTTAACAAAGAGATCTTGCATCAGCACTTAGAACATCTTGAAGTTCCCTATGTAATTAAATCATTGGCACTTAACGAGAAAGAGATTAATTGTTTTTCCTGTTCTTTACATAGAAGGAAAATACTTTTTGAAACTGCACGGGAATATCGCTGTAATAAAATTGCGTTAAGCCACAATCTTGACGATACTATTGAGACGACGATGATGAACCTTTTTTTTAAAAGTGAAGTAAGTACCATGAAACCAAAACTTGAGCTTTTTAACGGAGAAATAACGCTCTTGCGCCCCCTATGTTATCTTACCAAAGATGAGATTATGCAATTTGTTTTGTGCTTTAATTTTCCGGATACCGGATATATGTGTCGTTTTGGAAATGATTCCCAGCGGAATCTTATCAAAGGAATGATTAAAAATTTAAACGCGCAGTATCCTTTTATAAAACAAAATATCTTTGGCGCGTTAGGAAGAATCAGGAAAGACTACCTCCTATAGAATATGAAAATACTTATTACTGCAGGACCAACATGGATTAAATTAGACAGCGTGCGGATATTGACGACTATCTTTACGGGTAATACCGGTGCCTATTGCGCAAAGTACTTTAAGGATAGAGGAGCCCGGGTAACGCTCCTGGTAAATCCCCATTGTCTTGCCGTCAATCGAAAGATTCATCTGCGCGGAATAAAAATTATTCCCTTTCATTACTTTGAGGAATTTAAGACACGGATAACACGCGAATTAAAACAATCGCATTTTGATGCAATTATCCATAGCGCTGCGGTCAGCGACTACACCTTTACGCGTGCATTCGCAGGAAAAATTCCTTCGGGTAAATCCGCATTAACTTTGCATCTTAAACCTAGCCAGAAAATCATCACACTAATGCGCTTACGTGCCCCTGATTCAATTCTGGTCCAATTTAAATTGGAGATCAAGCGCAAAGGCCTCATCGAAAAAGCGTATAGGAGTCTAAAGGGGAATAAGAGCGATTTTGTGGTTGCCAATGCTTTAGAAGATTTAAAGACAGGATATAAGGCCTTTTTGCTTGATAGAAGTAAGCGCTGCATTGCCCTTGATTCAAAAAAAGCCCTGTGCGATATACTCTATCGGATAATCCTAAATACCCGGACACGCGAAAAACGCTGATTTTAGCAATAAAAAGTCCCTTTTTAGGCGAAAAACAAAAGAGTTTACAATACCTACGCAGTAGTTTAAAATAAGACTTACAATTTTTCAAGTTACAAACGCAGGAAAATCGTGTAGCCCAACAGGGCACCTACGTGGTAGTCGAATTTTACCCCCACCATTTTTTGTATATTTGGTAAAGGTTTATGGCAGTACAGAGAGGCCGGGAGTATCCGTTTTTAAATTATATCAAGTTCATTTTCAGAAAATGATGGGGGGTTAATTCGCAGACGGCTAAGGCCTACGATTCATGTTCGCCATTAGGCTGCCATAAATCGTCTGCTCATTAAGGAGGTTCTCTAATGAAAAAGAACGTTATTATCGGTGTATGCGCGGGTATTGCTTCCTATAAAACCTGCGAATTAGTGCGGCTTCTGAGTAAAGACGGCTTTAGCGTCAAGGTGGTGATGACTGAATCTGCTACAAAGTTTGTTTCGCCGTTGGTGTTCCAGACCCTTTCCAATAACCCTGTCTACGTGGATATGTTTTCCTTAATAAAAGAAGAAAACCCGCAGCATATCGATATCGCGCAATGGGCAAATCTTTGTGTTATTGCGCCTTGTACGGCAAATACGCTTTCAAAAATTGCCTCTGGCATATGCGATAATTTATTGACGACCGTAGTCTGCGCATTACCGGAAAAAGCAAAAGTACTCCTTGCTCCTGCGATGAATGAATGTATGTGGAAAAATCCCCTTATAGAGAAAAATGTAGAAGTGTTAAAAAGCTTAAAAAAGTACATTATCATGCCTCCTGCAAAAGGAGAGCTTGTCTGCGGCACGTATGGCCAAGGCAGAATGCCGGATGTCACGGATATATACAAGCGCATAAAAGGGATCTTACGTTAACTCCATAAATTTTAATCCCTTTGCCGTAATTCTACGGGCGTCGCCCGTGGACAATAACGGAACGGCCCCGAGGAATCCGGAGTGTCCCCGGGATTTAGTCCCCGAAATTTTCTCCCATGCGGGTTGAAAATTTCTAGGGAGACGCCGCCCACAGGGGGCGAACAAAAAATCACACGGGCTTTAATCCGTGTGAGCTTACGACCAATTGCTATGATTATTTACTTTCTTGTAGCTGGCCTTTTTATTCTTTTAGTGATCATTATCATCCTCATCGTCAAGTCAGGCAGGGGAAGAGAAGACCTGCTGCTTCATCAAAAAATCGATTCCTTAAAAGATGATTTTACAAAAAACATATTACAGGCACAGAGCAACTCTCTTCAGGTATCCAAAGATCTCCTTGCGGAACTTTCAAAACTTTACGAAAAGATAGGGGGCTTAGACAAGGAGAGTAACGAAATACTTACCCTTACCAAGTCTTTCCACGATATTCTAAAGCCGACAAAAGCGCGGGGTGTTTTAGGCGAAAGCATTTTAGAGATCCTACTCTACGACGCGCTTCCTCACGATGTAATTTTTCCTCAACACGCTTTCAAAAATGGGAAAAAAGTCGATTTTGTCATAAAACTGCCGCAGGGCTTAGTCCCCATTGATGCAAAATTTTCCCTGGAAACATTCAAAAGTTATCTCGATAGCATTTCCTTGGGGCCTGAAGGAGAACGCCAGAAAAAAATATTCTTAGACAGCGTTAAAAAACGCATAGAAGAAACTGCCAGCTATATATTTTCCGACGAAGGGACAACTGATTTCGCGCTTATGTATGTGCCTTCAGAGGCAGTGTATTATTCTATTATTACCGAAAGCACGCTTATCGATTACGCCCAAGGCAAAAGGGTCTTTTTAGTAGGGCCTCATACCTTGTATGTGTATTTACGCACTATTTTAATAGGTTTTCATGCGCTTACCATTGAGAGGCGCGCAAAAGAGATCTATAACGCTTTACAGCAGCTTAACGGCGAGGTTAAAACGATTGCTGAAGATTACGCTGTTTTAGGGACGCATTTACGCAACGCAACCCTTAAGTATGACGATGCCAGGAAAAAGATGGAAGGAGTCTCGGTTAAAATAGCGAATATGGGTAAGGAGGAATCATGAGGCCCTTTATCGCCGCCTTTTTGTCTTTTCTCTTAAACGGTTTAGGCCAGATTTATAACGGACAGATCAAGAAAGCGGTCATTTTTATTTTTATTTCGCTTGTTTTTATCGTTTCATTGGTCATAGGCTTATTGCTTGTTTTTAAAAGTTTTCTTTTAATGGCAACGCCCGGTTATAGCTTCAGTTTTCTCGCAAAAGGCGTTATTACGATCACGATTTCCGGATTCATCCTTTGCTTAAATGCCCTCGTAAGCATCATTGATGCCTATATGTATGCCCGGTCCCATGCAGATAATAGTAAAAGTAGTGCCTCACGCTAAAAAAGAAAGGGTCGAAGCAACCACAGAAGGTTTAAAGGTCTATATTAATGCGCCGGCGATTGAGGGCCGGGCGAATAAAAAACTCATAGAAGTCCTCGCTGAACATTTTAAGACCAAGAAATACAATATCGAAATTATTGCCGGGCAAAAGACAAGAAAAAAAATTATCGAGATACGTGAAACTCATTGAAAAAGATTACTGCTATATTATAGATGACTTTTTTGATTATGAGATTATTGCCGGTTTCACCAAACCGGTACTTGCCGGTAACCCCGCGCAAGATATCTATGCTGCTCTTAAAAGTCTGAATTCTGATTTTGCAGTAAGCTATTTAAAACAAGTCCATTCTTCAACGATCCATTATATTTCAAGCGAAGGAGTATACGTGGGCGATGGGCTATTTTCATCGCGTAATAAGCTGGCGCTTATAGTTAAGACCGCTGATTGTATGCCTCTTTTTTTTGCCAGCGCACAGCAGGGGACAGTAGGCATGGTGCACATGGGCTGGCGCAGTGCCTGGGCAGGTATCCTTGGTAATATTCCAAAAGAGCTTGCCTCATTTAAGGTGATCGCAGGAGTAGGTTTGCGTCCCTGTTGTTACAAGGTGGGAGAAGAATTTCTCAACTACCGGCAATTTTCTTCCGCTATTGAGAGAAAGAATAACGAAGTATATTTTAACCCGATTCGTTTTACCAGGGAAACGCTGCTTATGCGCGGTCTTAAAGAAGAAAACTTTCTTGATACAGGGATATGCAGCGTCTGCTCTAAGGAGAAGTGTTTTTCATTTCGCCGGGATGCGACTACAAGCCGCACTCTTTCGTTCATTTTAAAAAAGTGATTCCACAAAACGATAAAAATTGCTGAACATTCCTTTACAGATGCAAACGGATGGCTACGAATGTCGCGGATTTATTGATGGATTAATCCGCCCCATCTGTAGTGATCAGCGACATCCATCCTTATGCATAAAAATGGGAAAAGTCCCGTAAAAATTGTCCTTACATTTCCGGGATTCTATGGTACAATTATCCCTTATTATTGAACAATACACCGCAAAGGTCGTTAAAAATTTTTGCGCTTCTGCGATTAGCGTTTTGCGGCTCCTTTTACGGTTTAGCGGTATAAAATTTTCGTAGACCAGTTTAAAAATGGACTTGCTTAAGACCCCTCTTTACGAAAAACACATAGAAAACAAAGCAAAAATAGTTGATTTCGGCGGCTGGGCTCTGCCCATAGAATACGAGAGTATTTTAAAAGAAACCAAGGCAGTCCGCACAACGGCCGGCCTTTTCGATGCTTCGCACATGGGCGAAATAAAAATAGAAGGCCCCCAGGCCCTTAACTTCCTTCAGCATCTTACTCCTAACGATATTTCTCTAACCAGTAAAGGCCAGCTGCAATATAATGTTTTTCTAAACGCTAACGCCGGCGTTATTGACGATTTAATGGTCTATAATTTAGGAGGCAGCTTTTTGTGCGTGGCCAATGCTTCGAATATCGATAAAGTATACGCCTGGCTTAAATTTAATCAAAGTAGCGGCGTCACTATTACCAATGAGAGCGCTTCGACCGCGCTTCTTTCGCTCCAGGGACCAAGAGCAGTAGACATTATGGAAGCAATTGCAGGCCCAGATATTCGTAACCTTAAATATATGCATTTTATCGATTCGCAGATCGAGAAGATTAAAATGCTTATTTCTCGCAGCGGCTACACCGGAGAGGATGGTTTTGAGATATATTGTAACAATGATGATGCCGGTATGCTGTGGGAGGAAATTACCAAAAAGGGCAAAGCGCATGGCTTAACGTTATGTGGTTTAGGCTCGCGCGATATCCTGCGTATAGAAGCAGGGTACCCTCTCTATGGACATGAATTAAGTGACACGATCAATCCTCTGGAAGCTTCTTTGGACTGGGTAGTCAAATTCAATAAAGAATTTATTGCGAAAGATATCTTGAAAAAAGCTAAAGATAAAGGTATAGCAAAGAAAAGAGTAGGATTCATGATGGAGGAGCGGGCAATCGCGCGGGCAGGCTATCAAATCTATTCAGGCAACAGCATTGTGGGAGAGGTGACCAGCGGTACGTATTCTCCGAATATCGATAAGTTTATTGGTATGGCCTCGATTGCGGTTAAAGCAAGCGCTCCAAAAACGGCAGTTACCATAAAAATACGCGATAGATTTTATAAAGCTACCATAACGAAATTTGATTTTATCCGGGCGAAGACAAAACGTTAATATCGCTAAT
>JAQUOR010000067.1 GCA_028717025.1 Candidatus Omnitrophota bacterium
GATTTCTCCCTGCTTGATATATTCCTTTGCTTTGCGCACACGGGCGCAGAAATCATTTTTCTTAAAATTTGACTGCATGCGCACGGCTGCAGCAGAAAATTCAAGTTCGGACAATTGGTGCGGTGTGGAAATCTTATCGAATAGTTTTTTGATGATTGCGGATTCCTTCAGATACTGTTTTGCCGGATTGTGCGGGGAAGTAATGAGGCAGAAAGAAAGGATCTCTATTTGCCGGTGCAAATGATCGAAGACGATTAAAAACTTCGGTAACATAAGATAGGTATCGAATGTATTAAGAGAATCCGGCACTTCCTTTCCTATGGGTTCATAAAAACGGACCGTATCGTAACCGATGTAGCCGACAAAGCCTCCGAAAAAGCGTAAATGTTCCCTCGGAGCAACAGTAAAACGCTTCATGACGTTACGCAGTTCGTAGAGAGGATCATGCCGGGTATCAAACGTTTCGGTTTTCTGCCGGGTTACGTATATCGTTTTGCCTTTGCTTTTAAAGGTGCACAGAGGGTTAAATCCCAAAAAAGAAAAGCGGGATACTTTTTCTTCTCCCTCAACAGACTCGAGCAAAAAGCTTTCACCTTTTATCTCCTGTGAAAGTCCGTAATAAATCGAGAGAGGCGTAAGCCAGTCAGAATAAAACTTGCAGGAAAGAACAATCAGATTATTCTTTCGCGCTAATTTTTTGAAATCGTTTAACGAAGGTTTTATATTCATAATAACTACAACGATTAGAACAATTAGGAGAAAGATTCCAGAGATTTTTCAAAACGATGATCTCTGCAATCTATTTTTAATCTCCGTAATCATTTAAGCGATTTTACGATAGAAACAGCTCCACGCTCCGGTATGGCAGGCGACTCCTGTCTGTTCGACTTTGACCAGAAGCGCATCTGCGTCACAATCGTAGCAAATTTCTTTGACTTTTTGTATGTGTCCGCTGGTGTCTCCCTTGCGCCATAATTCTTTACGTGAACGGGAATAAAAGCACGTCCTGCCCTCGCGCAGGGTAACTTCCAGGGATTCCTTGTTCATGTAGGCGATCATCAGCACATCACCGCTTTTTGCGTCCTGGACAATGGCCGGTATCAAGCCTTTCTCGTCAAATTTTAATTCCGGCAAGGTAAATGTTTTTTTATCTTTTGAAGCGCGCAGTACGCGGCGTGCAGTCGTTTTCTTTTTCATGTCCTCACCTTGATTCCCCGTTTTTTTAAATATTCCTTGATTTCTTTTACCCTATATTGGCGAAAATGGAATATTGAGGCGGCCAATGCAGCCGTCGCATTTGTTTTTTTGAATACTTCGCAAAAATCTTCCGGCTCTCCTGCTCCACCGGAAGCGATTACCGGTATTGTTACCGCGCGTGAGAGCGCGCTTGTCAGTTCAACGTCGTAACCATCTTTGGTGCCGTCGTAATCCATACTGGTAAGCAAAATTTCTCCTGCTCCCAATTTCTCTGCTGTTTTTGCCCATTGAATGACATCGATACCGGTAGGCGTTCTGCCCCCGTTGACATAGACTTCCCATTTATTTTTAGATTGCAGATTGGAGATTGCAGATTGGAGATTTTTTTTCTGCTTTTTATCTGCTCTCTGCCATCTGCCCTCTGCCATCTGTTTCTTTGCATCTATCGCCAGCACAATGCATTGACTGCCGAAAATGCGACTCGCTTCAGTTATAAGCGTTGGATTGTTTACTGCAGCAGTGTTAAGCGAGACTTTATCCGCTCCGGCCAGAAGGATTTCCCGTATATCCTGCGCGGTACGTATCCCGCCGCCAACGGTAAAGGGCATAAAAACGACTTCAGCTACTTTTTTAACTAGATCAACGGTGGTTGCTCGGCGTTCTGAGCTGGCAGTAATATCAAGAAAAACCAGCTCGTCAGCGCCCTCTTTCTCGTAAAACTGGGCATTTTTTACCGCGTCGCCCGCATCGCGTAAATTAACGAAGTTTACGCCTTTTACGACCCTACCTCTATCGACATCCAAACAGGGAATAATTCTTTTCGCTACCATAGCTACTTGATTTTGACTATGCGCAAATGCAATACGCAAGTATGCCTGCAACGACAGCCTTGCTAAACTTAGTGATTATATCATAATACCTGAAAAATCAAAGACAAATTGAGTTTTGCTTTGTGAGCAGACAGACCGTACAGAGAGGTATCAGGAATAAAAAAGATGCGCGTCCCCCTGGGTCAAGGGGTACTTACGCGATGCGGTTTTTCTTTCTAAACGCAAATTTCCAAATCTCCATTGCCCATAAGGGGAACGAAGAGATCACCACCACAAGGACCCAATCGAATAATCCCAATGGCTCTGTTTTAAATACTTTTTGCAAAAACGGGATATACACTACTGCCATTTGCAGTACAAACGATACGAGCGCGGCAAGAATGAGCTTTTTATTTGTAAATATCCCAAGCTTAAATAATGACACGGTCGCGCTGCGGCAATTAAAAGAATGAAACAATTGGCTGCAGGCCAGCACAATAAACGCCGCGGTCCGTGCGCGCTCTATGCCTTCTTTCTCTATAAACAAGACAAAGGTAAAGGCGAGCAAACTGCAGAAAGCGATAAAAGAACCCTGGGTCAGCATTAACAGTGTTTTTTGTTTTGTAACTACAGCTTCAGTGGGTTTGCGCGGAGGTTGATTCATGATGCCTTTATCGACCGGGTCAACCCCTAACGCAAGCGCAGGCAAGCCATCGGTTACAAGATTAACCCATAAAATGTGTATCGGCAACAGCGGTGCGGGCAAGCCCACCAATGATGAGATGAACATGACCAGTATCTCTCCGACATTACAGGAGAGCAGATAATGGATGAATTTTTTTATATTATCGTAAATACCTCTTCCCTCTTCGACTGCGGAAACAATCGAAGCGAAATTATCGTCAGTGATCACCATATCCGATACTTCTTTGGTAACGTCGGTACCGGTAATACCCATGGCTACGCCGATGTCCGCTTCTTTCACTGCGGGGGCATCGTTGACGCCGTCCCCGGTCATGGCAACAACTTCGCCGTGTTTGCGCCATGCGCGCACCACGCGCAGTTTGTGTTCCGGAGAAACCCGGGCATATACCGATATTTTTTTTACTTCGCTAAAGAGCGCTTCATCGCTTAGCTCATTCAGCTCCTCGCCGCTTAAGGCCAGAGAGTTTTCATCAAAAAATCCAAGTTCTCTGGCAATCGCGATTGCGGTATTTTTGTGGTCGCCGGTGATCATTACGGTGCGTATGCCGGCGCTTTTGCATTCCAGAATAGCTTTTTTTACCTCTTCGCGCGGAGGGTCTATCATTGCGATGAGCCCGACAAAGGTGAGTTTATTTTCGATAGTTAACGGGTCGATTTTTTGCTGGTTTTTATCGAGTGTTTTACAGGCAACAGCCAGAACGCGCATCGCCTTAAGCGCCAGTTCGTCGTTGATCGCGTTGATGGAGGCCGTGTCCGCTTCGGTCAATTTTCTGTTTTTGCCGTTTTCTGCGATATATTCACAATCGGCCAGCAGCATATCAGGCGCTCCCTTAACAAAAGCGATGCGTTCGCCGGCGTGCCGCCGGATAATGGTCATCATTTTTCGTTCTGAATCGAAGGGGATCTCGTCGACAAAAACAAAATCTTCTTCGAGTTTCTTTTTGTGCAAACCTGCCTTACCGGCGGCAGTTAAGAGCGCGCCTTCGGTAGGGTCACCCACTATTGTATGGATGCCGTTTTTTTCGATAAGCTGCGCACCGTTACATAGCGCTGCGCATTGCAGTATTTGCAGTAGATCGGGATACTGCGAAGTAGCGACGGTTTTTCCGCCGAGTAAAAAATCTCCCTTTGGCGCATAACCGATGCCGGTTACCTGAAAGATTTTTCCTTCGGTGAATATCATCTGGACGGTCATTTCATTTTTTGTAAGCGTACCCGTTTTGTCGGAACAAATGACCGTGGCGCACCCCAGTGTTTCGACGGAGGGCAATTTACGTATCAGCGCGTGACGCGCAACCATCCGATGCACCCCTAATGCCAGGGCTATCGTAACCACCGCAGGTAACCCCTCCGGAATGGCAGCTACGGCTAAGCTTACTGCCGTAAGAAATACCTCTACGATATTTCCGCCGCGCAGCAATTCCAGGAGAAATACCAGTCCTACCAGGGCAAAACATAGATAGACGATCCATTTGCCGAATTCTTCCAGTTTTTTCTGTAAGGGGGTGGTTTCGCGTCTGGTTTCCTGTACCATTCCGGCAATTTTCCCCAGTTCTGTCTGCATGCCGGTATGCGCAACCAGTGTTTTTGCTTTACCGCTGGTAACAATAGTACCCATGTACACCATGTTGGTGCGATCGGCCAGAGGTATGTCGCCTTTTTCTAATGGCTGAGTAGCCTTGGTAACGGGAGTTGACTCTCCCGTAAGGCTCGCTTCCTGCACATTGAAGTTTGCGCTTGCCCACACCAGGCGGCTGTCAGCGGGAATCGAGTCGCCTGCTTCGATCTCAAGCAGGTCCCCGGGGACCAATTGCGCAGAAGGGATAATCGCGTGTTCTGAGTCACGAATGACTTTTGAAGTCGGACTGGACAGTTTTTTGAGCGCCGCGAGCGATTTTTCTGCCCGGTACTCCTGGATAAACCCAAGAATCGCATTGAGAATGACAATCGCAACGATTGCCGCAGCGTCTACCCATTCCCGTAAGAATCCGGAAACTAACGCAGCACCTATTAAGATCCAGATAATAAAGTCCTGAAATTGAGCAAGAAAAATTTTAAAAGGGCTGGTTCCTTTGGCTTCCTTTAGCTGATTTAAACCGTACTTTAAGATACGCTCTTCTACCTGCGCTTTAGAAAGCCCGGTTTCAACGTTGCTGTCCAACGCGCGGGTTGATTCTTGTACGGTCAGTTGATAGATTTCTTTTGTTTGCATGGGTTTAAAAATATTCGATTTTTAATATGTGAAGAATTCCAAATGGTTTCTGCGTTATTATAAACGTAAAGGTTTGTTCTGGCAAGGATTTTTGGATTTGAGGGGGAAATTCGTCAAAGTAGTAAAAGTGAAAGATCGGGATATGAGCAACTTGATTTTCTGCCTCTCCATCTCCGGCGAAAGGCGAGACCTCGTCCGTCTTTAGCGGAAATAGCCTGAATTCTGGCGGTTAGTATGCAATCTGCCGAAGGCAGGCAAGAACCCATAAGGGTTCTTTATTGCATCCACCATTGCTACCAAGTAAAAGAAAGCTTTTGCTTTTGTGATTGGATTAAACTATAGAGAATACTTTCGTTGCAAAAAGGTGAACCGGTTACTGTCCTGACTGCGGGTTTCAAACTGGAAGGAGGCTCCCAGGCATAAAAAATCCCCACTCTAAAGAGTGAGGATTTCTTATGGCAGCCCCAACCGGATTTCACGTGCCTGCCTTTTATAATAGGCACGTGGAATCGCCAGCGGAAATAGCCTGAATTCTGGCGGTTAGTATGCAATCTGCCGAAGGCAGGCAAGAACCCGTAAGGGTTCTTTATTGCATCCACCATTGCTACCAAGTAAAAGAAAGCTTTTGCTTTTGTGATTGGATTAAACTAGAGAGAGTACTTTCGTTGCAAAAAGGTGAACCGGTTGCAGTCCTGACTGCGGGTTTCAAACTGGAAGGAGGCTCCCAGGCATAAAAAATCCCCACTCTAAAGAGTGAGGATTTCTTATGGCAGCCCCAACCGGATTTGAACCGGTGTGTTCAGCTTGAGAAGCTGACATCCTAGACCAGGCTAGACGATGGGGCCGATATGTTTCAAATAATTAAACCGGCACGTTCACGAAGTAACTTTTTAAATGCGTTACCGTCTTTATAAGATTTTATTTGTCGTTCACGTGCTCGTGCTTCTTCTGCCGTACGAAATTCTTCACTGTATATCAGATGATATTTACCAAAGATCTGACATCCTAGACCTCCCGCCTGCACTTATGTTCGGCGGGATGCCGCAGAGAGTGAAACTCGCATGCGGCAAGGCCGACGATGGGCCGATATTTTTAAACTAAAGGAGGTATCAAACTCCTTGCGCAGTTTATCGGAAGCAACTAAAGCCAACTTCTTTTTCTGAAATAAAAAAGCATGTATATGCCCACTGCAAGCATTATTGCCAGCGCTGCAGGAAAACCCCAGTGCTCGGCAAGGCCCGGGATGTGGATAAAATTCATGCCGAAAATACCGGTGATAAAAGTAAGAGGCATAAAAATAGTAGCGATGACCGTGAGCACTTTCATGACTTCATTGAGCCGGTTGCTTAAGCTGGAAAGATAAATCTCAACCAACCCGGTGAGCATTTCCCGGAAAATATCCATTGAATCGATAATGTGTATGACATGATCCTGGATGTCTCTGAAATAGATCCTTGTTACGTCTTTGATCAAATGTGATTCGCTTCGTTCAAGTCCCCGTAAGAGGTCGCGTAACGGCCAGATAGACTGGCGCAGGAAGATCATCTCGCGTTTAAGGTGATAAATCTCTTTCAATATTGCCGTATCGGGCCCGCTGATGGTTTCTTCTTCCAGGAATTCTATCCGTTCCCCGAATTGATCGAGGATGTCAAAATAATTATCAACGATAGCGTCGACGAGCGCATAGGCAAGGTAGTCGGCGCCCATCTTGCGTATTCTGCCTTTACCGTTCTTCAGCCGTTCGCGGATGCGATCAAAGACATCCCCGATGGTCTGCTGGAAAGAAATCACAAAATTATTACCGAAAATAATACTGATTTGTTCCAGCTGTATCTCTGATTCCTCATAGCCGTAGGACATCATTTTTAAAACGATATACACGTACGTATCGAGATCCTCGACTTTTGGACGCTGGTCGGTATCGCTGATATCTTCAAGGATAAGCGGATGCAGTTCGAAGCAATTTGCCAGTTTCTCTAAAATCTCAGTTTTGTGGATACCGTCGACATTGATCCAGGTGATGGTCGGTTTATCTTTAAATGCAAAACATTCTTCTACTGAATTGACTTCCTTCTGTTCGAAACTTGTTTCGTTGTAGTCAATAACCGTGATCCGTACAGGCTCTTGCCGCTGGGGAGCTTCGGTTTTAATCGAAAGCTGCTTATATTTTCTTTTGTTTAACTTTGACATGGCTGGACCTCTTTAGTTTCGCTGTGTTTCTTTGCTTATGACGTTACGACGATTCTATAAGTATAGGATAAAGAAGCGTAATTTTCAAGTTAAAATTACTGAAATATTTACTGGTCATATATGATTTGAATGGCTTTTTGTGCAACCTCCTGCGGGGTGATTGCGCGTAGACACAAAAATCCCTTGGTGCAGTTGTGCGCAAGGCATACGCTGCAGCCTACCTTTTTATGGAAATAAAATGAAGTCTCCCCCAGCGGTCGCCAGCGTTGAGGCGAAAGTCCCGGGTCATTTCTGCCGAAAATCGAAATAACGGGGATGTGGAGCGCTGCGGCAATGTGCACCGGACCGGAATCGTTTGAAATGAAAAGCGCCGCCCGCTTCAATAGCGAACCTATCTCGGATATGCTGAGCATTCCCCGTAAGTCTACAACTTCGTTCGTTTCCAAAATCGTATCGCCGAATTTTTTCTCTTCCCCAGAAGCGATTATAACCACTTTAAGCCTCGTTTCCGTCCTTAATATTTTTACTAATTCTGCAAAATATTCCTGCGGCCAGCGTTTTGACGGGCACGATGCGCAGGGATGCACTACAATAAACTCCTCTTTTTTATGTACCCCGTGCCGGGCAAGTATCTCTTCGACTTTGTGTTCCGAAGCTTGTTGTATGGGAAAATATGGAGCATTGTCGGTAACGGCAACATCCATACTTCTTAAGATATCGAGAGTATATTCGGATTCATGTTTGAAGCCTTCTTGTTTGGTGTGCGGTAAGCGTTTGGTCAAGAGCCAACCCCTTTTTTTATCCCAGCCGATTCGAAAAGGAATGCGGGCAAAAAACGTTATGACGTGAGCCCTGACGGTAGGATGCAAAATAATTGCCCAGTCAAAATTTTTTTTCTTCAGTTCCAGAGAAAATTTAATCGAAGCCCACAGGTTTTTATGGCGTACGTTTTTATCGTAAACAATGATTTCATCAAGGTAGGGATTGCCGCGCAGTACGTCCTCGGTATACGGACGGCACATAAACGCGATATGGGCACCGGGAAAAGTCATTTTTAAATTTTTAATGACCGGCGTCGACAGGATCACGTCACCAAGCCGATCAGTACGGACAATCAGGATTTTTTTGGGGTTTATTTCTTTACTCATCTTTTTTATCCTGCAGCATCGTCATAACTGCCTTAAGAACCGCCGACGGCGTTATTTCCATACATTCGTTATTCATGTAGCAGGTTGCATCCCGGCAAGGCGCACATGCCAGGTTTTCTACGCGTACCACCGTATGTTGCTTTGACCAGGGACCGTAGCGGGACGGGTCAGTCGGCCCGAAAAGCGCTACGATAGGAACGTCGTAGTAACTACCCAGCTGCAGGATGCGTGAATCCACGCAGAGCAAGAATCGCGCATAGTGACGCAAGAGGTACGCAACATCGTACAGCGTGGTCTTGCCGGTTAAGTCATCGACGTTGTCTCCCGTGACCATATCGCCATAATGTTCCCGGTCACGCTCCTCTCCCAAAATTGCGAT
>JAQUOR010000068.1 GCA_028717025.1 Candidatus Omnitrophota bacterium
GGCTTACCGGTAAGCGCCTGCGCCTGCGCAGCTTCATTCTCATGGTGCGGGAAAACCAGGTCACGGCCTCCGGCATGAATATCCAGAGTCTCGGTCTTTAAATATTTCTGGCTCATCACCGAGCACTCGATGTGCCAACCGGGCCTGCCGTTACCCCAGGGACTCTCCCAGAAAGGTTCGTTTTCTTTTGCTCTCTTCCAGAGCGCAAAGTCAAGAGGGTCTTTCTTTAATTCCGAAGGGTCGATACGCGCACCGCTCTCCATTTCCTCTATTTTTTGCCCTGAAAGTTGTCCGTATTGGGGAAATTTTCGTACGTCAAAATAGACATCTCCGCCGGCTTCATAGGCAAAACCTTTCTCTATCAGAGAAGCAATGTATTTAATCATATCGGCAATGTTCTCTGTGGCGCGCGGCTCAACATCCGCTTCCTCTACCCCCAGGTCTTTTAAGTCCTTCCGATAATTAGCTATGTATTTTGTAACCAATTCTTTCCAATCCACTTTTAGTTCATTGGCGCGATTGATAATTTTATCGTCGATGTCGGTGATGTTGCGCACCAGCGTTATATCAAACCCGCGATATTTCAGATACCTGCGTATCACATCGAAAATGTACAGGCTCCTGGCATGGCCTATGTGGCAATCATCGTAGACCGTTACCCCGCAGGTATACATTTTTATTTTGCCTTCTTCCTGCGGCTTAAATTCCTGTTTTTCTCTGGTTAACGTATTGTAGATTCTAAGCTTATTCTCCATAGGGCCTACTTTTCGATTTCAAAGGTGACGGAAGCTGTAAGCTTTCCCGTCCAGGCATCAACTACTTTATCCCACTGGTCAATCCTGCCTTGCCTGTCAGTTGAGCTTGCGAAATTGCAGTTATTCGTATATTCGAAGTCAAGCCGATATTGACCGGGCGCATTAAATACGTCCGCAAGCAGTTGTTTTACAATGATACAATTTTTATCGCCGCTCATGAATCCGTAATCCCCTTTAATGTGAAAGCGTGATCGCGCGTCTTCATCCGATATATTCGCCGCATGCGCGCCTATTTCGATAAGACCGACCCAGTCATCGCCTTCTTCGTTGCTTGAATACGCTTTTCTGATTGGATCAAAAACTTTATTACCCTTGAATTTTAAAGGGATCTCCAGCGCTGCCCCGGGGGCAATGACTTTAAAATAGCGCGGCTCTACGGAATAAGAAGCCTGCAAACGTATGTCGGGCGCAAGCACTATCGTGGCGCCGTTTGGTTTTCTAACGGTGCATTGCAAATCCCAATCGCAGCCTTCCCATGATTTTCCTAAAATATCCGGGTGGAATATTTTTGCTTCCTGCGTTCCCTGATTAGTTATGCGCAGAGTTATCCCGATCGGCTCACCCTGTCTGTACGCGGCCCTATCCGCCTGGGCATTAAAGATAAGCTGCGATGCGGGCTCCTGACAAAAGCTTAGGAATCCGGCAGTATGTACGAGCAGAAAGAATGCAAGTATCGTTCTTGCAATACGCATAGAAGAAATCTCATCCGGCTATTAGACCACTTTCTCAACGAGTGCTGCAACGAGGACTGCGATGGCCCGAGAGCCTCCTAAAATATCTAAGCCCTCTTTTGATTTTATTTTTATGTTGAGTGCGCAATCAGGAAAAGTATCGGCTAAAGCGCCCGTCATGGCTTTTTTATAGGGTGCCAGGCGCGGCTGTTCGGCTACTATCGTAACGTCAATATTGATAATCTTAAATTTCTTCGCAAGTTTCTTTACGATCAGGGCTGCGATCACCTTACTATTTATTCCCTGGCAGGCGCGTGCCTGGGGCGGGAAATAATCTCCGATGTCCCCTAAGGAACAGCAACCGCAGAGCGCATCACAAACCGCGTGTATCACGACGTCGCCGTCCGAGACCGCATCAAGAGAAAATGAAGCAGGGATTTTTACTCCTGCCAGGATCAAATCTTTTTTCTTTTTACCCGGCTTACTGAACTTATGGATGTCGAATCCTAAACCAACACGTAAGTTACTCATAAATTATTATATCTTAGAAGCGGAAGTACGCGGATTACAACGCGGATGAACGCTGTCCCGCGTTAATCCTCTTCTATTTTTAAAATTGCTTCTGCCAAGCTAACATCCTGCGGATAGGTAAGTTTAAAATTGCGGCTTTCACCTTCTATCATTTTTACTCTTTTTCCCGCCAGCTCAAGGACCTGCGCATCATCGGATACTTTTTTCCCCCGCAAAGAACAAAATGCTTTTTTAAGTGCCTCGAGTTTAAAACACTGAGGAGTTTGCGCAAGGAATATTTTTTCCCTGTTGAGCGTCTTTTCAATAAATCCGCCACGGACCTTTTTTACCGTATCCCTGCAGGGTAACCCGCAAATAACTGCCGGGAATTTTTTAAGTTCCCTGATAAGGCGCTTCACTAAACCGCTTGATACAAAGGGCCTGGCACCGTCGTGGATAAGAACATGGGTGATGTCCGCGTCTAAAACACTAAGGCCCTGGCATACGGAATCGTTCCTTTCTTTCCCGCCTTCTACCAGGCTCACGCGCCGGCTGCCCAGCGCAGAAATTAATCGCTGTGCCAGCGCAAAATGTTCTTTGCGCAGCACAAGTACGATCTGCGTAATTTCTTTGACCGCGCTAAAAACGCTTACGCTGTGATAAAAAAGAGGCTTTCCCTCCAAAGGAAATATTGTTTTATCAATGCTGCGGCCGAAACGTTTTCCCTGTCCCGCGCATACGATGACTGCTCCAACTTTCATAATGATTACACTTCAGATTATTTAGCTCATGAGTTAAGAGCGAATGAGCTTGCGGGCTAGATAATCTACGATATTAACTTGGTAAATACTATCCTGCCGCTGGGACTCTGCAAAACCGAGGTCACTTCGATGTCGACGGTCTTGCCGATAAGCCACTTCGCATTCTCGACGACCACCATTGTTCCGTCTTCCAAATACCCGACCGCCTGATTATGTTCTTTACCTTCCTTTACCAGCTTTAAAGGGAACCGCTCACCGGAAATAAACGTAGGCTTTAGCGCATTGACCAGATCGTTGATATTAAGCACCTTTATTCCCTGTAGCTGCGCAATGCGATTTAAATTATAATCGGTAGTTAAAATTTTAGCGTCGAGGTTCTGCGCCAACTTTACAATTTTTTCGTCGACGCTGTTTACCCCTTCAATATCCTCTTCGTGTATGGTGACTTCGACGTTTGATTCTTTCTTGAGAGAATGCAAAATTTCAATGCCGCGTTTACCTTTTTGCCGTTTCATATGGTCCGTTGAATCGGCTAAGGCCCGCAATTCGTTAAGCACAAAAATCGGTATCACAAAGCGCGCCTCCAGAAATCCGGTTTTAACGATATCGATGATTCTTCCATCGATTATAATGCTGGTGTCGATAACGATAGTTTCTTCCTTTAGATCCTGGCGCTTGAATTTTACATAAGGGATAACCAGATTAAATTCGCTCCTTCCCTTTATTCCTAAGGTAAGTCCTAAGTATACGAATATTATCGTGACAAAAGAAGTAATGCTGGAAACGAGTTCCTGGGGCAGGAGAAAACTCTTCAGGGAGGCTGAGAATATTTTAGCCAGAAGCAAGCCTAAGATGATCCCGAACACGGCGCTGGAAAGTCCCTTTAAAGAGACCTTGCGGGCAAATATTTCGAAAAAAACGACCGCAGCCCCTGTCACGGCACCGAATATCATGGCAAACAGGGCATTGCTTCCGCCTAAAGAATATCCCGCCGCCGCACATACAAAAATAAAAAATGCGCGTAAAATAATCAAACTCTTCATAAAAATGCCTCCAATGCGCACATCGTTTTTTCAAGCCTGACCGTCATAAGATGAGGCGTAGAAAAAATGATAGTGCAAATTGTCCCGTTATTTCTTACATTTATTCTGCACATATAGTCGAGATAACGGGACTATTATTAAAAAAACATTTTCTTCCACAATCTATCAGTAAACCGGCAGACAACCGGATCTTTTTAATGGAACACTTCTTCAACCACTTCTTTTAAAGAAGTATAGCCTTCAATTGCAAAGCGAAAGTTCTTATCAACCTCTTTCATGTTGGCCTGGGAAAGGAAACAACGCTTGGTGCCGGCTCTCTCTAATTCCTTCAGGCGTAAATTAATATTATTAACCCGCCGCAACTCCCCTCCTAATCCTACTTCTCCTATAAAAACATTGTTGCAGGGAATCTCTTTCTCCTTAAAGCTTGAAATAATTGCGATAACTGCGCCGAGATCTGCTGCCGGATCATTGATGCGCAACCCCCCTGCGACATTAAGAAAAACATCTTCGCTGGAAAGCGCCACTTTCAAGCGTTTTTCGATAATCGCAACAAGCAGCGAAAAACGGTTAAAATCAAACCCCAAACTCCTGCGGCGCACCGTGCCAAACGTCGCGCGGCTCACCAGAGACTGCAATTCAAGCAGTAAAGGACGCAGACCTTCAATGACGCATACTACGCTTGAACCGGAGATCGATTGCGCTTGATGCGGAAGAAAGATCTCGTTCGTTTTCTTAACTTCCTTTAGGCCCTCCGAGGTCATCTCAAACACCACGATGTCTCCGGTAGGCCCGAATCTGTTTTTGGTAGAGCGTAAAATCCGGTAATTCGAAAGAATCTCTCCTTCAAAATAAAAAACACAATCGACGATATGTTCCAAGAGCTTTGGCCCTGCGATAGCGCCTTCCTTGGTAACGTGTCCCACGATAAAAACGGTAATACCCAGTGTTTTTGCGATCTGCGTAAGATAGTCGGCACACCCCCTGATCTGAGTAACGCTGCCCTTGGCACCCTCGTACCGTAAAGAGTGCACCACCTGTATGGAATCTATGATAACAAACTTAAAATCCTGCTCTTTGACGTGTTCATACACGGTCTCAAGATTATCCTCGCCGACAATATAGAGGCGGGAAAAATCACTTTTAAGCCGCCTGGCGCGTATGACGACCTGCTCGGGAGATTCTTCGGCGCTTACGTACAGGGTCTTCCCTGTGTGCGACAGCTGTGCCGCTACTTCTAAGAGAAGTGTGGATTTCCCTACCCCCGGTTCTCCTCCGATAAGAACCGTCTCGCCATTGACCAGCCCTCCGCCTAAGATACGGTCAAAACCTTCGATGCGGGTAAGGACCCTGGGTAATTCTTTCTGGTTAATGTCGCCAACGAGCCGCGGGGTTGTTTTTTCTTTTGGAAGCGCGGCATCGTCCCTGACCTCCTGCTCCTCGACGAAAGTCTCCCACCCTTCGCATAAAGGACATTTACCCAGCCACTTAATCGATTTATAACCGCAACCGGAACAATGGAACATAATTATAGTCGGAATGAAGACAACAAATTTCTATGAATTCCTACTAATTTCTAAAAATTTCGAGATTTGTAGAAATTAGCTTCGCGAAATTAATTGTCGGTGTTTGATTTGTGGCTTTTTTGCCTGCTTTCTCTTGGTTTATATAATAATTTCCAGGGATGGCTTTTTAAATCATCCACGAACTCTTCTGTTTTCCGGTATATCGAATCATCATAGAGGAATTTGCCGAGATTTCCTTCTTTCTTTTGGATGTCTTCGGTCATCTTGCGTATATTAACGGTTATGACTTCCGTGTTGGTAAGAATGTTCTCGAAAGAAGTCTTCAATTTCCCTTTTTTGACAAAATCATTGACCTCACCCATAGTCTTATGGAAATTAGCGATAACGGTAAAAAGAGGTATCGGGGAGACCCCTTCGGTCTTTTCATCTTTGGCCATATACCCTTCTATTTTTTCGGGAGGAATTATTTCCAGATACTTTTCCCCGAAAAGGCTTAAGCTGTTGATGATAAAGGAGGAATTTTTGGGAATTCTGACGTCTTCGCCGATTTTCGTATACACATAGACGATCGGCTGGTTATTTTCTTCCAGTATCTCAACCTTCTTTACCTCACCGACGTCAACTCCGCAATAGCGTACCGGAGAAGCGGGGCGCAACCCTTCGGCAAAATAGAATTTAACCTTTAAGATATACGTTCCTTTCCAGAAACTTACTTCCCGGATAGAAAGAAGGGTAATAAAAAGCAGAATAAGAGCGATAAGAAAAAACCCCCCGACCTTCATCTCTCGCAGGTACTTCTTCATATCCCATGTCCCATTTTTCATCAAGTTACCCCCTTGTCTAGATATTAAGTTTTAATATATTAAATTATTAAATCGATATTTTTATTCTCGCCCGGCACATCCCGCTCTCTCCTTGTGAGCGTACGAACTTCCTGTTCCTTTCCCTCTCGCCTTATGAACTTAAGAACTTCTTTTATACTTCCGTCTCTTTAATCGGTCCGGCGGAAGAGCCTTTGATAAACTGGATTACCCGCGCATCAGTGGTAGTATTTAAAGTGCTCTTATCGCCCTGAAAAATAATCCTTCCTCCCAGAAGAAATGCGAGCCGATCGGCTAATTTCAATCCGACTTCAAGGTCGTGGGTCACTACCAGCGAGGTGATTCCCAGCCGTCTGTGTAAATCATCTATCAGGGAAACAACCTTATCCACCGCGATAGGATCGATACCCGTTGTCGGCTCATCATAAATGATGATTTTCGGGTTATAGATAATCCCCCGCGCTATCGCAACTCTCTTTTTCATGCCGCCGGAAAGCTGATACGGATATAAGTCTTCGATACCTTCTAAACCCACGAGTTTAAGCGTATCCTTAACGCGTTTGCGGATTTCCGGTTTTTTTAAACTCGTATGTTGATAAAAATAAAAACCGACATTTTCCTCGATGGTTAAAAAATCAAAAAGTGCCGCGCTTTGGAATACGAGACCGAATTCAAGCCTCACTTTCTCCAGCTCTTTTTTATTCATTTGCGTCAAATCGTTACCGTCAATAAAAATTTTCCCCGAATCAGGCCTTAACAACCCCATGATGTTCTTAAGCAGCACCGTCTTGCCTGCGCCGGATCTGCCGATGATGAGAAATGTCTCCCCTTTATTGATGGTAAGATTAACCCCGTCCAGCACCTTTTTGGAGCCGAAAAATTTCGTAATATTCTCAATATGAATCATGCTGTTGTTTTCCATATCAAAACATAAAATAGAATAAAGCGGTTAATATACAATCGCACACGATAATAAGGATGAACGAACGCACTACGGATTTCGTAACCGCTTCGGATACATCAGTGGAAGAAAGCGGACGAAACCCTTCATAACAGGAAACAAACGCTATAATCGAACCAAAACAGATACTTTTGATAAATCCATTCATCAGGTCTTTCATCTTAAGCGCATCGAAAGTAAGTTTAAAATAAAAACCGAAAGGGATCCCGAACTTTGAAGAACCCACCAAATATCCTCCGAATATCCCCAGAAGATCGGCATAAATAATTAAAATAGGCATGCATACCAGAAGCGAAATAAATTTAGGCGTTACCAGGTAATCGATAGGGTCAACCGCGAACGCATCAAGCGCATCGACCTGCTCGCTTATTTTCATTGAACCGATTCCGGCGGTAATGGAGGCGCCACTGCGCGCGGCAACGATCAAGGAGCCTAAGACCGGCCCCAATTCCCGCACCAGGGAAAGCGCCACCAGCGAAGCGATATAGATTTCTGATGAAAACTGTTTTAGCTGATAGGCAGTCTGAAAGGCAATAATGATACCCACAAAGAAAGAAATCAATGCAACAAGAGGCAGGCTGTCGATACCGATAAAAATGATTTCCCGGACAAGCGATTTAACGTCGCGTTTCTTCGTAAAGAGCCAGAAAAACGTTTCGCTGATGAAAAAAGCCATGCTCCCGAAATAACGCAATAAACCTACGAGGCCTTTTACAATGCCCATCAGAATTCCTTTCTCCTTTCAATGCCTAAAATACTTCTGTCGCTTTCCATGCGCAGCTTCAAGAATTTATCTCCCTGCATCTTGTAACGTAACTCTGTTCCCGTATTCAAAGTATCTTCGTCCTGTCGGTCATTCGCATCAAACAATATATCGAATTTATCGTCGACTTCCTTTTTAAAGCCCACGTTGTTCTTTTCCTGCGCAAGTAACTGCCAGTCACCAAAAATCACCTTTTGAGAAATAAACTCAGCCCCGGGAAACAAATTATCAAAATCCCGCAAAGACAACATTCCTTCAATGGTAAAAATGCTGCCGTCTTTCAAGGTAATCTGTGAATCGGTAAGGGTAAGAAGAGGCGGTTTACCAAGGAAGTTAAGCGCCAGGTCCAGAAACTCTACTCCTTGATAATTACCGTTGGAAATGTTTATCGAACCGCTGGCAAGGCAGTTGGTGAGATGCCCCCAAATTTTTGCGCGCGCGTTTATAGAACCTGTCAAAACGGGGGCACTCTCCTGGGTATTCACATTGATATCTAAAAAACACTCCTGGCTGTTTAAATTAAGATTGCCCCGCACCATAAATTCCGGGGAAGAAAAATTACTGATAACTATGGTGTCGCCGGTCTTAACCACCTTTAATTTTACCCAGGGAAGACGTTTTTCTTTGAAAACGATGTCTTTGCCTTCCAGGTTCAACACTACCGAGCCATTTTCACGAGCAACATCAAAGAGGAAATTCCCCTTTACATCCATGGCACCAAGGGAAAAATCAGCCA
>JAQUOR010000069.1 GCA_028717025.1 Candidatus Omnitrophota bacterium
TGTTTTATTTTTAGCATGAATACTTCCGTATGGAGCGAAAGCACAAGCGTAAGCTCGACATTGATACAAGAAGATCTGCTGGAAGAGATAGAAATGGTGGTGGGCGATATCCATATCGTAAAAGCAAACCTGCCGACGAGAGTTTCCATCCGTAACCCGGAAGTCATCGATGTGCGTAAAATCGATGAGAAAGAGATCGTCCTCACCGGAAAAACGAAGGGAGTAACGTTTTTCGTATTCTGGGATAAAGAAGGCGAACATCCCTACAGGGTAAAAGTGCTGCCGGAGGATACGGATTATCTGACTGCCCAGGTGCAGAAAATTTTAAACAGCCTGAAACTTTCTGAAGTCACTTTAAAGCCCTTGAAAGAAGAGGGCAAGGTATTGATGCTTGGTAAGGTAGGAAAATTTGAAGATAAAGAGAGGCTTAAGAGCGCGCTCGGAGATTTAAGCCCGCGCATTACCGATCTAACGGAAGTGAAAGCCGGAGAATTGGTAGAAATTACTTCGGAGGTTTTAGAGTTACGCCGTGATTCTACCAAAGAACTCGGCATTGATTGGCCCAGTTCCATTAATTTGAGTGAAATCGCAGGGAAATGGAACACTCTGCAGAGGACAGGCGATGCTTTTTTCCATGTCAACCAGTGGACGAGGGCAGAATTTTCCGCTACTATCGATTTTCTGATCCGCGAAGGAAAAGCACGCATCCTTTCCCGGCCTTATGTTACCTGTGAGAGCGGAAAAGAAGCTACGCTTATGGTAGGAGGAGAGGTCCCTATTTTCTCTACTACCGCAATTATCGGCGGCGCCAGCGGTACGAATGTGGAATATAAAGAATACGGGATAAAACTAAAAATTGCCCCCGTCGTCGACAGAGAAGGAAAAATCAAACTTACCCTAAGCGTTGATATAAGCGAAGTGGGAGACGCGTTAACGATAGGAAGTACCAGCCCCGGCGTACTCGGTAATACGACTTCCACTGTTGCCCTGGCGTATCCAATAACCAAACGTAATATTTCAACGCAGCTCTACCTTAACGACGGTGAAACGCTCGTTATCGGAGGCTTGATCAAGCAAAAGACCGATGAGGATTTAAAGAAATTTCCCTGGCTTGGCGACGTACCCATATTGGGTGCATTTTTCAGGCATACTGAAACAAAAACCGGCGGCGGAGCGCCCAACAGAGAAGACACCGAATTGTTCATTACGCTCACTCCTAAAATAGTCAGCAGCGCGCTACGGACTCCGGAGAAAGAAAAGCTTGTACAGCAGACAAAGAAAGAATTTGAAGAGTTCCATAAGAACGACAATATTTCCGAGGAGCTGCAGGGTTACATCTTAGGCGTGCAGAAGAAAATCTCCGACAATATCATGTATCCGGCTTCACTTCTTAACACTGGTTGGGAAGGAGTGGTCGTGATGAAGCTGAATCTTGCTCCAAGCGGCGAATTGCGCGATCTGCAGATGATTAAATCTTCAGGCTATAAAATTTTTGACGAAGAAGCGCTTAAGCTGGTACGAAGCCTTTCATATTCACCGTTTCCTCCCGACGTCGACTTGAAAAATTTAAAGATAGAGGTCCCGATAATTTACCGGGAAAAAAATAAGTAATAACCTCTTATGCCCCCCAGGCGAAGCCTTAGCATAAGCGCGCAGCCTTAAGAACTCTATTACCATGGACTCAAAAGTAATTTCTTTTTTCAGCACCAAAGGAGGCGTTGGTAAAACGCTGCTTTCTTTAAACCTCGCCGTCCAGCTTTCGCTGGAAAATAAAAAGGTATTTCTTCTTGATCTTGATGTGGGCGCACCGCAGGCGACTTCACGCCTTTTAGGCATCGAGAGTAAATATTGCCTTTTTAACCTTATCCCGCATATGCAGGAATTCAAGGAGAAGAAGCGCGATATTTACAACTACATCTCCCGTTATAAAAATAATCTTTATTTTCTTCCCTCCATTGTCAAGATGCAGCAGCGCGCCGCGATTACCCCTCAAATCGTAAAAGATTTTGTGTCCATTGTCTGGCAAGAATGCGATTACGTCGTGATAGATTTAGGAAGCAATCTTACCGATAATCTTATTGCCGCGTTCGAATGTTCAAACCTGATATTCCTGGTGCTTACTCCCGATATTTTATCGGTGTATCAGACCCAGTGGCTTCTCGATACCATGCAAACCATAGGTTTTCCGCTTTCGATGATTAAAACGGTCATTAACCGCGCGGAAAGCCAGGGCGCAATAAGCTGGCAGGAAATAAAAACGATACTTCCTTCGGAGGTCATGGGACTTATCCCCTCGGAAGGAAAAGTGGTCGGCTGGGCGGTTAACCGCGGTGTGCCTGTGGTTGTGGAAAACCCCGGCTCTAAAATCGCAACCGCGATGCGTAAGCTCGCCCGGGATGTCATCGAGAGAAAAGATATTTATGTTGACCACAAGACCTTAAGCGATATCCGCATCAACAAAGGCGAGCTCGAGGGAGAAGAGGCATTCTGGTCAAAAATCGGCGTTATGGAAAAAGTGGAAGTGACGTCGCTGAAGGAGGAAGAGGACCAGGTTGTGCGTTTTAAGAAACGGGTCCATGAAAAACTGCTCGAGGACCTGGATTTAAAAAGGCTGCCCATAGAAACCTATTCTCTTAGCTCTCAGCGCATGAAAGAGCTGCGGGACAAAGCGGAGCGGACCGTTGCTAACATCATCAGTCAGGAAGCAGGAGGATTTATTGCTTCTACCGAAGTGCGCAAGAAAATCACAAAAGAAATCATTGAAGAAGCGTTGGGTTTGGGGCCGCTGGAAGATCTGTTGCGGGATGGCAATATCACCGAAATTATGGTGAACAATAAAGATCAGGTCTATATAGAACGGCAGGGTAAAATTGAGCTGACCAGTAAAAAATTTACCGGCAATGAGCAGGTGCGCATCGTCATCGAGCGAATACTGGCCCCTTTAGGCAGGCGTATCGATGAGTCTGTCCCTTATGTGGATGCCCGTCTTCCTGACGGTTCCCGCGTCAATGCGATTATCCCGCCGCTTTCTTTAACCGGACCGACACTGACGATTAGAAAATTCTCCCGCGAGAGATACACCATGGAGGATCTTATAAAACGTTTCGGCAGTTTGACCCCGGATATGGCGCAATTCCTGGAGGCGGCAGTTAAGTCTCGTAAGAACATGCTGGTTTCCGGCGGTACCGGTTCGGGAAAAACCACGTTTCTTAATATCTTATCAGCGTTTATCCCCGAGACAGAACGCATTATCAGCATTGAAGATTCTGCGGAATTGAAATTACATCAGATGCACTGGATACGTCTTGAGGCGCGTCCGCCCAACATCGAGGGAAAAGGTGAAATTGAAATACGAGACCTCTTCCGTAATACCTTGCGCATGAGGCCCGATCGTATCATCGTCGGTGAAGTGCGCGGCAAAGAAGTTCTGGACATGTTGCAAGCAATGAATACGGGTCATGACGGCAGCATGTCTACCATACATGCTAATTCCACGCTCGATGTCATCATACGGCTTGATAGCATGATTTTAATGACCGGGGTGGAACTGCCCATACGCGCAATCAGGGAGATGGTCTCTTCCGCTATTGATGTTATCGTGCATACCGCACGACTGTCTGACGGTTCCCGCAGAGTCACTCAGATCGCGGAAGTCGTGGGCATGCTCGATGAAACGCATATCAATATGCAGGATATTTTCGTATTTAAACAAACGGGTTTAGACGAATCGGGAAACGTTGCCGGCTATTATACTCCGCTTGGATACATTCCCAGCTTTTACGATGAAATCCGTTCCCGCGGAATAGAGCTTTCACGGGAAATCTTCGTGCCAAAGGATTAATATTATGAAGATAAAATTCCAAACTACAAATCACAAATTACAAATAAATTCCAATTCTCAAAACACCAATAGCCGAATATTATTTTGTAATTTGGTTATTGAAAATTATTTGGTGCTTGGATTTGGTATTTGATATTTTAAAATACTATGGCGCAAGGCGTTGAAAAAATAAACAACTTTTTGAAAGACCCTGCGGTCACTGAAATAATGATCAACGGGATGCAGGCAACCTTTTTGGAATACGGAGGCATTAAGAAAAAAGTCGATATCATTTTCAGCGAAGAGGACATCAAAGATGTCATCGATGAATTTTTTGCCAAAGTAGGCAAACCCATCAGTTATTACCAGCCTTACGGCGACGTGTGTCTTCCGGATGGCTCGCGTATGAATCTTATTACTTATCCTTTGGCCCGTTGCGGCACTTCCATTACCATACGAAAATTTAACCGGGAACTTCACAGCATAGAGGATCTTATTGCCGAAGGCACTCTTACCCGTAAAATGGCCGATTTTCTGATTGCCTGCGTTAAAGGAAGGGTGAATATCCTTTTCTCAGGCGCTACCGGTAGCGGCAAAACGACTACTATGGAAATGCTTTCCTTCCACGTTCCCGAGCAGGAAAGAATCATTACCATTGAAGATACGGCTGAATTGCGGCTGCATCCGCCAAACTTAGTACCCATGGAAACGCGTAATCCCGATGAACATGGCGTAGGTGAAGTGACACTGCGCGATTTGATCCGCAATGCCCTGCGTATGCGGCCCGATAGAATCATTGTCGGTGAGGTGCGAGGCCCGGAAGCGCTCGATATGATTCAGGCCATGTCTACGGGCCACAGGGGTACGCTTGCAGTCATCCATGCCAACTCTCCCCAGGAGGTGACCAGTCGTCTGGAAACACTCATTCTTTCTTCCGGAATAAAATTACCCATGGAAGAGATCAGGCGCATGATCGGTAATACCTTAAATATCATCGTGCAACAGGAACGTTTCGTTGACGGCGTACGCCGCATTACGCAGATTTCAGAAGTACGCGGAGTAGAATATGGTGAAGTATCCTTGCAGGATCTATGGATATTCAGGCGCGAAGGCAAAACTCCCGAAGGCAAGATCAAAGGCAAATTCAGGACCGTGATGCGTAACTACCCTCGTTTTCATGCCGATTTTCAAAGGCTTGGTCTTCTTGATGAAAAGATATATACCGATGATTCCTGGCAGAAAATCGCAAAGCCCCCGAAAGAAGAGCAACCGCCGGAAAATTCAGCAGAAAATCCGATTTATTAGATCGAGGAACATTATCAACGGATGCATCCATCAACATAAAGATTTCTCAAATTACTAAATAAATATGTCTATTAACCGTGCGTACAAAGATAAATTCTTCGCTTAAGCGTTTGGTGCTACGCTTACAAAAAACCAATCCTCATTTAGGCGTACGGGGATTGACCTCATTACTTGCCACGCGTCATCACATTACCCTTTCCAAGAGCGCCGTAAATACCATAGTGCAGTATAAGGGGCAAAAGCGTCCACGGGGAAGGAAAAAATCAATACTGGCCTATGCGCGTAAAAACAGTAGCTTTACAGGACTTCTCTTATTGGAGTGCATTGATGCGCACGTCGGTTTATTCAATCACGTAACCGAAGAGTTACATGTGTACCTTCCGAAATTGCGCCCCGCCCTGCTCAATTGCATAGTGCGTTTAGTCTCTTTCGCAGCATATAGCACTTACGCCAAAGAGAATTTAAGGAAAGCCGATTTTTTGAGAATGTCGGGATTGCATACTTTTCCCCTCCACAAAATTAATTATTTCCTTGCGCGAGTCAAGGAATATACACCCGTTGTTTCTCTCGCGAAAGTTAAGGATAACGTGAAGCTGGTTTCCACAATAAAATTTTATTTCGAAAACGGCACCCGAGGCTTTAGCGACGCACGGTTTTCCACGCTCTGGGACAGCCACTGCACGATTTCTTATTTTTTTTCTCCTTGTATCCAGGTGCGCAGGCGCATTGCGGGAATGCTAAAAGAAAGGTATATATTCATCAATTATACCAAGAGCTTTGATTATCTTTCTCTTTTGGTGGTACGGTTTATCGAAGGATTGCAATCGGGTCTTCAGAAAGTCGAGTTTCTCGATGAAGGCGGCAAGGTTTTAGAAACGGTAGCCTGCGCATCCATAAAACCTTCTTTTTTTATCGGTTATTACCCAAAAATATTGAATAAAGGCGTATTTTTCCTGGGCCAGGCGCCGCGATTTAAACGGATAAGAGCTCAAACCGAGGCCTTATATACCACCATTTCCACCCGTTTCGTGCAGCAAAAGACAAACAAAGGGATCATCCTCAATAATATATTGCTTAAGCGTAAAGAGAAAGAACTTCCTGTGTGGGGGGTGCTTACCGGCACAAAAGACCGTGCTCTTGATTGCCTGAACGATTACCTGCAATTTTTTCCTTCTATGGATAGCGCTTTTATTGAAGAGATGAAGGTGATCGAGAGGTTCTTCTTGGACGATGTGCGTCACCGGGATCTGGGAGCATTCGTCCCTGCGGATATTACCTTTGAGAGCGAGAATGATTTCGCCGGTATCATAAACATTTTGGCTTCCGTCTTTAAGGAAGAAATAGGGAATTTTGACTTTAACGCGAATATTGTAACCTTTCGACAAAGCAAGAATAATTATTTGTTTGCGGCACGTAGTGCTTCCGGTGAAGTAAAGAAAAAGTTTAACGCCGCAGATCTTTCTTTTCGCGGAAAACACGCTTGCCTGCAGTCGTGAAAGGCGAAACACTGTTTTAAGCTCAGGATTTTTCTATCGGTGCCCTAAGTGTCATTTCTCACTTTTCTTGTTTCTAACGTTGCGGAAAAAATTAGTGCCTTTAATAAATTCATTAATCAGGCATTAGCCTTTTTTAGTTGTAAACGCTTTCAAACTGCCGGCGTGGCTATCTTGCTATCTTCCGGGATATGTGGTATATATAAATGGTAAAGGGGAGACAACGAAAAGGCAAGTCCTTACCTGTGACTATTTTTTAAGGTAAGGCACGCAAAGCCACGGGACCTGTCGTTAAGAAGCTTAAGAACCAATAAGCTGTATTCTTAAGGTCAGCCGGGCTACCGAAAGTCTCTTGACAGACGGTAGTCCGGCTTTCTTTTTTATAATGAGGCAGCAACTTTTCTCGAGTGAAACGAAAAGAAAAGTGCGTAGCCGAATTATCCTGAGCGCGGTCGTTGGATTAATAAGGATGACTACATTATGCTTATTAATATGAAAAGGAAAAATATAAAAAAGACGCAGTCAGTATTGGAATATATCTGCGTTTCGGCTGCTTTCGCCGCAGCAGGAATTGCTACTTTTGTTGCGCTAAGCAGCAAAGCGCTCTTAGCATACAGAGGAAGTGGCACTAATACAACCCCAAGCACGCTTGCCGGTAAAGTTATTACTGATCCTGCTAATAGAGTCACCGAACAGCAAAAATGGCAGGAGCCAACAGCTAATATAACAAGTTGGAACCAGCCGCAGTCCGAAATCGACAACAGGGTCCCAACCAACCTAGTCGCAGATTCAGAAACTCATGAATCTACATGGACGCAAGATGCCGAAGGAAATTACGTTGATGAGGAGAAGTGGAGAGACGAGATCCCCGAAGAGGGAGCTTCCGCCGGGTCGTAACATAGGTAGCGGATCGTAGAGAAATCGGACTAAAAAATGATTAGACTTTTAATAAAAAGAAAATCCAAAGCGCAAAGCATAGCAGAATACGCCGCATTGATCATTATTGTCTCTGTGGCCTTCGGCATGATGGTCAGGTATTTACAACGGGGAGTGCAGGTGCGCATCAGGCATTTGAACCAGGAATTAAACGATAATTTAAGGTAATATATGAAACAGCGAACGAGCGCGCAGAGCATTGTGGAATATATAATTACCCTGGCCGCGATTGTGGTAGCGATAATCGCAGGGACTATCGGCCTACGCACGGGTATCGAGAAAAGTTTGAATAAGACCCGTGAAGACATGGAGGATAACCTTGATACTCCGGCGCAGGGTCAAGAAAAAAATCTGACGGGGCTCTATGGAAACCCGGATGAGTATACCGGGAACCAGACGCATGAGGGGTATTATTTTCATGAAGGACCAAGCGATATGAGCCGTGTGCCAGCGAATGGCACCGTAATAGAGGTAAACGAAAATCCCTGGGGGTAAGACCCGATGAAAATCAATCGTAAAGCCCAGAGTTTCCTTGATTATGCCGTGCTGATAGCCGTTATCATAGTTTCTCTGCTGGCAATGTCAAGGTACGTGTTAGGTTCAATCAATGCGCGCGTTGCGCGCGTCAGGGCAGATTTAAGAGATCCTCTTAACGGAGTCAGATAAAAGGAGGTGAACGTGATGAGGAAACGGAGAGCGCAGAGTATCTTAGAGTACATAATCATTCTTTCAGCTATTACCGCAGCGGTAATCGCGGCAGCCTCAAGCCTAGTGACGCCGGCAGTAACTACTATGTTTAATGATTCCACTGATGTTATTACGAATAAGACAGGAGTGTTTCGCGCAAACATGGGATCAAGCAATTAAAACGTAACCTATCTGCAACGTAAGATTTAGCCATGGAAGAAGGGAGGTGTAAAAATGTTAAT
>JAQUOR010000070.1 GCA_028717025.1 Candidatus Omnitrophota bacterium
AAATAAATCAATGCGGCCGCGACTCAGATATCGAAAACCCGGTGTTAGAAAAAGAAAACGTGACACCGGCACTCCTTCAATTATTTCATGATGCGCCAGAGAACGCGGGTAACGGTTTGTCACGACCTCTACCACATGCCCCTGCTTTATCAAACTCCGCGCCAATATGTGCGTTACGTTTTGCAGGCCGCCAAGCACGGGTAGATAAGACGATGTGATGATGAGGATACGCATGCGGTTTTATTGTACGCGCCAGACCACGATACGTGGTTTTGTCTTATTATCGAATACGCTGTGCCATCCGTTAGCGGCGGCCCGGCTGGATTCTGGATCAAGAAGCCATGTTAAAGAAGGAAATTGCCCTGCGCCGTAACGCTCATCAAATACGACCCATTGTACCCCTCGGGTATTTATGTCTTGCTCGAAGTTTTTTAACTCCTCCCGGCTAAAACTCTCAAAAAGCTTTCCCGGGCGTCTGGCATAAAAGAAAACATGCGGTTGCGAAGCGACTATTATATCATGGGGGCCGGCTTTCGCGTTTAAGAATAACCCGGCCTTTTTAAATTCCATTGCTTGTCCGCCTGTTATATATTCCCTGGTCTTTTCGATTGTTGCAAAAACAGTGATCAAAAGTATTACCGTAAACCCGATAACAATGCCTCTCTTTCTGTCGTTAACTAAAATACGCAGCATTGTCATGCTCGATGCCAAAAGTAAAGGAAAAACGGGCAAAAGATAACGCGGTTCATTTTCAAAGAATACCGAACTCAAAAAAAATAAATAAATTATCATACTCACGCCCGATAAAATTAATAGACGGTTGTTTTGCTTGAAGCGACGAAACGACAAGATATAACCCGGTACCGCTAAAAATGCCGGCCAAAATACTGCATATACTATTATTGTAGGCACCTGAACGACGAATCGCTTCATCCATAGGTAGCATAAACGCAACCAGCCCTGTTGATTGACTTTTGCAAAGGAAAGGGACAAAAAACCGGAATCATAAACGCCCTCGTGAAGCGTAAGCGCCACAAGGCGCCAACTATTCGTAAATATGGGTGAACCATAATAGAGCACATTAGCAGCAAGCTGCGGTAAGCTCCCAACGATAAAACCAATGCTCCCAATCACAAACTTATAGATAGTCCGAAGTTTATTATTCTTGAAATCGCCCATAACTGAGAGAATAAGTATGATAAATATTATATACACACACCTGACGGTGAACCCCAACCCCAAACAAAGGCCGGCGAGAAATACCCGCGAATTACGCTGATTATCCAACAATGCCCAAAGTGCCATCATGAGAAATGCTGCTGCTAACATATCGGAACCTGAGATAGTGCTGTATATCACTACTGTAGGATTAACAAGCAACAATAGTGCTGTCAGCAATCCCGTAGAAGGCGCATAAAGTTTTTTCATCACCTTAAAGGAAGCTAAAAGATAAAAGAATCCGGCTATCATAGATACGAGCTTACCTGCGGCAAAAGTATCGTGCACTATCATATCGAAAAATCGCATCGCAAACACGCTTCCTACGCCTGCGCCTAAGGTGGGCGGTGAAAAATACTTGGTAAAAAGCGCTCGGCTTTTCATCATGAATGTAACACCGTCGGTTTCGTAACCGATAAGGGGTGTATTGCGAATAGAAAATAATATTGCCATGGCGACAATATAGAAAAACAATAAGAGGAATACGGCAGCCCCCTCAAAAGCACGGTAATCAAAATAATTCTTCGCACTGTGCACGAAAGAGGTACCGGCAGGTGAATTGGTATTATTCTCTGATTGCATCAACTACCTCCTTGAAAAGTTTCTTGCGAATATGACAATAGGAAAGATTTGCACCGGTCATAATACTATTTTCTACCCTCTTCGAAATATTCAGCGTCAATGTTGATATTCCACAGCACATAGGGAGTCCCGGGTAACCTCAAATAGTTCCTTGCGGCAAGTAGCCCGCTCATAAGCGAATGGTCCTGATTATTATATTTGTGCATACCTGCGCGGCCGATAGAATAAAAATTAGTGAGTTGGTCTATCCTCGCTTTTAACAAATTATATGGTGCGTCAAAGCCAATACAATACAACGGGTATGCTTCAGTTTCTCGAACAACCCAAAATTTTTCTATTTCGGCATGTTTTATCAACCTCATCTTCGACAATTCATCGACCGCGAGTTTTCCTAAGAATTCGTCGGATTCGTTCCATAATCCTTGGCCCTGAAAAACAAAGTATTCCACGCCCAGCGCGGTTCTATCTCTAAACGGGACTATTGCGTTTGAAAAATTGTTATAATTAACTACCCGCGCCATTTGCACGTCCGGGGAATGAACGTATATCCACTGATCAGGAAATATGTTTCCTCTCTTTACCAATAGATTTACCGAAATATGATCGCGGTATCTCAGCGTATGCGCTGCGCTATTGATATGGTCCTGGTCCGGCGGATTAAGCATGCGAAAAAAATGAGCCAGGGGAATACTGCTAAAAAAATGTTTCGCCGCAATAGTTACAGTATTTCCGTTTGACTGTGTAATATCTATGGAGGTTATGGTCTCTCCTGAACGATTGAATCTGGTAACCTTGCTGCCAAGCATGAGCTTTGCACCCTGTGATACTACTGTATCGCACATGGCTTCATACATCTGGCCTGCGCCTAGCGAGGGGAAATCAAATTCTTCGGCTAACGTCTTAATTTTTTTATTTCTCGCCCACGGCAACGCATGAAGGATGACCGCGAGCGCATCTAACCCCTTTATCCTCTGCGCAGCCCATTCTGCGCTCATTTGGCTGCAAGGAATACCCCATACTTTTTCGGTGTAGGTTTTGAAAAATACTTCATATAGTTTTCTCCCGAATTTCTGACATATCCAATCCTCAAAGCTGACAGGATCATTTTTTGTGTGGATCTGCGAGGAAAAAAAAGAAAAGATTGCGCGAGCCGATTCTCGAAGTCCTAACTTGATTAATGCATCTCCGGTTTCTATCGGATAGTTAAAATATTTATTCTTATAGAATATGCGTGTCAGACGGGGTACGGCTCGAAAATCTTTCCCCAGGGTATCATGCCAGATATTATTGATTTCGTTGTTTTTAGTAAAAAAACGATGTGGACCGATATCGAACCTTATACCATCATATATTTCGGTTCTCGCAAGCCCTCCGGCGCACTTATTCTTATCTACGATAAGAATATTAGTAACGCCATGGGTGACCAATTCCAATGCCGCTCCCAAACCAGCGGGACCGGCTCCTATAATGCAACATTCATAAGCCTCTTTATTTCCTTCCATGTGATTTCGGCGGCCTATGGCCGCGCGATGAGCATAGCATACGCGTCCCGTGATGTCTCATTGATATTCATAAGGTTCATTTTTACCCTCTCCGACAACTCCTCTGTAGTTATTTCCTAAGTAGCTATGTCTTTCCTTATTTTTTCCGTGCAAGAAAAATAACATGTCCGGCAAACTCTAAAGGCATTACTTTGACAATCCACTCCATGCCAAACGCAGTTCCCCGGCCCATCCGATACCAAAGAAAACTTACAAAATAACGTATAAACGCCAGAGGCAGAAGCCATAAACGTGTAAGGGGGAGTGCCAATTCTGACAGCGGATATCCTGCGTAGCGCCGCAAGAACGTCCAGAGTATAAGCGCGAAACCGGGAATATCCGGAATGAGCACGATATCGGAGAACCCCTCAGTACGCAGTATGCGCTCGATAACAACATGGCTCATCCCGTATGTCGACTGCCCATGGACCGGTTCCAGAAAAGAGCTTGAACCACAGAGTACTCCTCCCGGTTCCAGAACGCGGTGAATCTCTTTGAACGCGCGCGCTGGATTATCAAGAAGCGAGGTCACTGTCCAGAAAATGACGCATGCTATTTTTTCTGAGCCCACAGGAAGATTGTGGGCATCGCCTGCGATATTAAATTGTGTTCGGGGATAGTCAAGGCCAATCCAGGTGTAGCCTGCTTTTGTCGCAGCTTCTTTATGGGGTCCTGTACCGCAGCCGACATCAAGGCATGTACCGGTTCCGACGGGAAGAAATTCGCGAAGGTCGTTCCATTTAAGACTTCTTAAAAAAATTCTAAAATCTCTCAGGCGCCATCGATGTTGCGCCAAAGAGAAAGGTGATGCCTCTTGCGAAGTTGTAACATCACAGCAACCGCCGGGTGTGCCTACTTCCCATATACGTTCAGCGGGCTGCCCCTTTCCTATATTTAAAGCGTACCGTTTCAGTCGCTCTCTGGCTTTCTTCTCCGTACCTCCCCAAAACCCAATCTGAGATCTATAACAAAGGACGGCCTTTGTTTTAATCTCAAGATCAATAGGAAAAGTCGAAGATTTCCATGCGCCGGCGTTCTCCTGCAGAGAATATTTTTCAACGCTGGGCCAGGGGTCGTAATAACGAAATTGCGCATCGGTATCTGCAAGCTGGTACACTGCCTGACAGAGCAAATAGTGGTCAACGTGTCCAAAAATATCAATCGGCAGGTACACAACGGGAACAAATCCTTCGGCGCGTACCTGTTCAGTGCGGCGTTTTAAAAAATGCGTTACCGCAGTAGTCAGTACCGCGTCCTCCTCTAAAGGACGTCCCGCAAGAGTCGCGTAGGTACAATAGAGAGGTTTATCTTCTTTCGTTCTTCGATATGGCGCTTCGATAAAATCGCAATGTTCATGGGAAACGCCAATAATTTTACAAGCCTGTATGTCTGCTTGCTGCCGGCTGATAGTGACATTAGCATCCGCTAATCTCCACTTTGCATGGAGATGCCGCGCAAATGCGCTTAAAGAAGAGCTGTCGGCACCTTTGCCAAATATGGTGATAACTGCAACACGTTCTCCCCGTGTGCGCTGTCGATGCATAAGCCCTCCACAGGCAAGTATGGCATCATCGAAATGGGGAGAAAGATACATATGAAACGGCTTAGCGAAAGAAGCATTTTCTGTCATCATTATACACCTCTGGTTTGGTTGAAGCGGCTATTCATACTTTATCGATATATTATTTTATTTTGCGTGGCACACACGATGAAAAGCTATACGTCGCTGCAGAGGCATATACGCTGTGTCTAAACGTATGCTTGTTTTTTGACATGCTCGTAAAGAGCAAGTGTCTGCGCGCTGATTTTTTCCGGAGCAAAATTAGCCAACACGTGTTGACGTCCGGCTTCTCCCATGCGTGCGCGTAGCTCCGGCGAACGCAATAAGCGCACTATCGCGCGCGCCAATTCCTGCGCGTTGTTCGGCTCAACCAGTATACCGGTAACATTGTCGACAACGGTTTCAGGTAAAGCGCCGGCTCTGGTAGTCACCACCGGTAAACCGAAAATCATTGCTTCGATACACGATATGGAAAACGTCTCAAAGTATGACGGCAAGACGAAGATCGAAGAAGTCTGGTAAAGTTCATGGATCTCGTCCCATTCCAAATGGCCTTTAAAATCAAGATATTGCGCGATATGGTGTTCATCGACGGCTTTTTGTATCAGCTTCCGAGACAGCGACATATGATATCCTCCGGCAAAGATGAATTTAGCATCGGGATACTGCTCAATAACATACGGGATAGAGCGCAAAAGCCACAATATCCCCTTTCGATACTCCAGCCTGCCCGTATAGAGAATAGTATCTGCGTCCTTACGTGATCCGAGGTTAAGGGATTGCTGGATGAAATCTGGATTTATGGGGTTTGGTATAACGCGTACTTTATCTTTTGGGATACGTAACTCATCGGCAATTTCTTGCGCTTGAAAATGACTCGGCGCAACGATACAGGAACACTTTCGTAAGCACCAGCATTCTACCGCCCTTGATATTTTATGCCCAAGGTATATTTTTTCTCCGCTAAACTTACTCATGGTAACATACGAACCGTGCGTCTTAATAATGAGAGGGATCCTTGCAAGAAAGAGCGTGATAAATAAATTACCTGCTTCCGATGATTCAATGACATCAATAGGGTTCTTCTTTAAAATCTTCTTTACTGAGAGCCATGCGCTTAGTGACCACTCAAGCTGGCATATGATTGCCGATATTCTCTTGCCGATAAAGGGAATTTTATGCACGTAATAGTGTATATTGCCGAATTCAACGGCATACACTTTTGCACCTGTGGTATCGATGGACACGTGCTCATGAGCAGCGGCTTTTGCGATGATGATGACGGTATGTCCCGAGGCAGTCAAATTTTGCGATACCGACTTAAGGTATGACGCTATTCCCCCGCCTCCTTCTTTTCTGTGGTAATCGATGGCAATGTAACAAATATTCATTTTATCCTTCGGCATCAAGATGGTTACGCATAGTCTTTTAAACTATTTACAACGCACAGTCAAATTGTAATTCAGTAAGAGTCTCAGCTCGATGAGATTGACCCTCTCATATTGACCATCCATGTCTTTCAAGGCATCAGAAACTTCTTTAGCGAGACGCGCCCTTAGAGACGGGTTTTTTTTCATTAATTTCATAACAGACGCGTCATACCCAAACTCGATCATATCAGCGCCGAATTCTTTTGCTTCTCGAGCAAATAAGGCGATTTCATGAATATTTTCGGGCACGATAGTCATATGAAGAAAAATTTTAAGGTCTTTGCCGAAGGTCTTTGCCGTTCTTTTTACCATAGCGATATTGGCCAATACCTTTTCAAAGCAAGAACCTCTATTAATTTTTTCGTGAGTTTCTTTGGTTGCTGCGTTAAGAGATACGTTGTACCATTTTGAGTACATTGCGATCATCTGCGCAATATGTTCGTTCATTATTGTCCCGTTAGTGATAAAAATAACTTCGCAACCTCTTTCTCCAAAAAACCGAAATGCTTCTATTGCACCCGGCATGAACAAAGGTTCACCCCCCTGTATCACTACAGAAGCAATGTTAGCGGTAGGTATCTTATCCTTGATCTTTTCGAATTCCAAAACCGGTATGCTTTTATCCTGGCCTCGCTGAGGACACATGATACAGCTGATATTGCACCGTTCACCAAATAAAAACCAAACTTTCCGCAATCTGTCCAAAGGGACCTCAAGCGTAGGGGTCTGGCTTAAATCATAATGCCGCGGCGCAATGTAGCATCCGCGGCGGCAATGAAGCGCGCCCTTTAAGCACCGCTTCCGGGATATCTTCATTCTTTTGGAATTCCATATTTCTTCCAGAGAATCTCTGTATATATTCCCGACTATCTCAGGCATATAATGACAACAGGCATATACATCGCCTAAGTGGTTGATAAAAATTTCTTCCCAGAGATGATGGCAATATCTGATAGTATCGGGTTTGAGGTAATAGCGGAGCCTCCAAAGATCACGAATATACCGTATGCATCCGATAAGGAGTTTGTTCTTTTTCAAAATATAGACCAATTTACTCTGTAAACGTTTAACTTCCATAGCTTTTTATCGTATGCTGATTACATAAAAATGACAAGAGCAACACCTTGACACGCGCGCGTTAAGGGTTCATGAAAAGCTGCGCACCTTAATTATTTTTTCATTGTACGTTATAATCACGCATGAAGGCGCCGAAACAACCTCGATAGCGCCCTTGTGATCGCATACCTGCCCGTAATACGTTTTAACGCATATCGCATGTATTTACTTTTCAACTTTTCGACGGCCGCTATGGTACAATCTCCCATTTTTAAATCACAATCAAGGCAGCCGAAATATGGTTTTTTGCGATTTACCTGCTTGCGGAGATTTCTGAATTTTTTGGTATTCCAGAGGTCCATCAATTTTTCTTTGCCCGTAATGATGCGTGCCAGCTTTAAATCTCTGCAACAGCAGGATATGGACCCCCGCCTATCGATAGCGATACAGGTCCATGGTAAATAGCAGTTTTTTAAACTTTTGCCGGGGGCAATTACTCCGCGGTCTTTTTTCTCAAAATCATATTTCTCCCTAAAATTTATGTTTATCGGCATTCCTGCTTGCGTAGCTTTTTCTTCAAACTTTTTTATATAAAAAAAGGTCGCCTGAGGATCCTGCCAGAGGCATTCGTTGTCTTTTTCCTGAGTCCATGCCGTATACTCTCTGAATACAATTGAATCTACTCCTATGTCCTTAAGCGCAAACACCTGCGTGAGGTTCTCAAGATTACTGCGCATGGTGCAGATGGGCAAAACGATAAATGGTTTATCGCTCTTATTTTTCTTTCGATGCTCGACGATAAGCTTTATGTTTTCAACGATCTTTTCCCAGGGGAAATGCCTTATCCGAGAATACGCTTCTCCGATTCCTTCGATACTTACTTCCAGCACATCGACATTATCGGCAATAATGCCCGCTTTTTTACTATCGAGCAGGGTAAGATTAGTAACCAGCGCAATTTCTTCTATGGTGCGATTCCTTTTTCTGTCCAATATTTCAAAAAAATAATTGAAATTTTTGTAGAACAGGGGCTCCCCTATCTCCTGCCCTCCAATTCTTAAATATCGTCAATGAACGAGGATAT
>JAQUOR010000071.1 GCA_028717025.1 Candidatus Omnitrophota bacterium
TCAATCTGGTAGGCATCTTTAATTATTGTCTTTCCTTTGGCTAAAAGCGCCGCGATTAACAAACTGACGCCTGACCTGATATCCATCTTGGGAAAAGAAATCAAGTTCGAAGCCGGTACCGTTACCGTGCGGGCAACAAAAAAACAAGGATATGTGGCACCGTACAGACTGGTAAGGACGATGCGGGCCTCTTTCTGCTGTCTGGGCCCCCTTCTTGCAAAGAAGAAAAAAGCAAAAGTCAGTTTGCCCGGCGGCTGTGTCATCGGGGTGCGTCCCGTTGACCTGCACATTAAAGGCCTCGGGGAACTGGGAGCGCAGATAACCATAGAGAAGGGGTATTGCATCGGTGAAGGGAAAAATTTAAAAGGAAAACATATTTATTTAGGCGGGGCGTTCGGCTCTTCCGTACTCGCGACCGCCAACGTCATGATGGCAGCAACACTGGCAGAAGGTGAAACCGTCATCGAATATGCTGCCTGTGAACCGGAAGTCGAAAGCCTGGCATTATTCTTAAAAAGTATGGGCGCTGACATTACCGGCGAAGGGACGCCGATGCTTAAGGTGCGGGGAGTCAAGAAACTTAACGGCTGCGTCTTCGAAAATATTGCCGACCGCATAGAAGCGGGAACGTATGTCGCGGTGGCGTTGGCGACTAATTCGGCGCTTGAGATACGCGGGGCCAACCCCTATCACCTTACCTCAGTGCTTGAGACTGCAAAAAAAATAGGCGCCGAGATACATATTAACGATACGGACTCCATGCTCATCGAACCAAAGTCGATGTTAAAACCGGTAAATATCGTCACGCTTCCTTATCCCGGTTTCCCTACCGATTTACAGGCGCAATTTATGGTCTGCTTATGCTTTGCCAAAGGTATTTCGCTGATTACGGAAAAAATCTATCCTGATAGATTTATGCATGTTTCCGAATTGAACCGTATGGGCGCCCGCATTCAACGCAGCGGCCCCTACGCCATCATCGAAGGGGGAGGCGTCCTCTATGGCGCAGAAGTAATGGCCTCTGACTTGCGCGCCTCGGCAGCGCTGGTAATCGCGGGTCTTGCGGCTGAAGAGAAAACTCAGGTATTTCGCGTCTACCATATCGACAGAGGCTATGAAAGAATAGAAGAAAAATTGCGGCCGCTTGGCGCAAAGATAAAGAGGGAAAAGCAGTGAAAAGCTGATGAGCTCATCAGCTCATGAGCTTAAGAGCTACTAAACCATGATACTTGTCATCGATAATTACGATTCTTTCACCTACAATCTCGTGCAATATCTTAATGAGCTGGGAGCGGAAACTGTTGTCTACCGCAACGATGCAGTCAGTCTTTCCGCGCTAAAAAGAATGAAAATCGAGAAAGCGGTGATTTCTCCCGGTCCCGGCGGACCGCAGGATAGCGGTATCAGCTGCGCTTTTATCAAAGAATTTTACAAAAAGATCCCCCTCTTAGGAGTGTGCCTGGGCCATCAATGCATAGGTTTCGTTTTCGGAGGAAAAATCGTACGCGCAAAAGAGATCATGCACGGCAAAACCTCTGCTATTCATCACAACGGTAAAGGAATATTCAAGGGTATTACCAACCCTTTTATGGCGACACGCTATCACTCTCTTATCATTGAACGTACCACGCTGCCAAAAAATCTTTCTGTTGTCGCGGTAACTGAAAATAAAACGATCATGGGGATCAAAGAAAAACATTACCCTCTTTGGGGAGTGCAGTTTCATCCGGAATCGATACTGACAGAGGAAGGCAAGAAGATTTTAGAGAATTTTCTTAAATTATGATCAAAGAAGCAATCGCAAAGCTCATCAAAAAAGAAGACTTAAGTTTCGCTCAGACAAAAGCGGTATTTGAAGAAATTTTCTCACACCAGGCGACAACCGCCCACATCGCTGCGTTTTTAACTGCCCTGAGCGCAAAGGGTGAAACCGAGGAAGAAATTGCTGCTGCTGCAACGGTTGTGCGCGCAAGAGCCATAAAAGTAAAAGCACGGGGAAATTTTTTAGGCATCGAGGACTCCGATGAGGCTATTCTGGATACCTGCGGCACCGGTGGCTCAGGAATAAATAAATTTAATGTTTCAACGGCAGTTGCCTTTATCGTAAGCAGTTGTGGCATAAAGGTTGCCAAGCATGGCAACCGCGCCATGAGCTCAAGCTGCGGAAGCGCGGATGTCCTGGAAGCGCTCGGTATAAAAATCGATGCAGCACCCAGGACCATGGAAGAAGCCATACACACAGTAGGCATCGGTTTTCTCTACGCTCCCCTGTATCATCCGGCACTTAAAGAAGTGGCGGCTATTCGTAAAGAAATCGGCATACGCACCATTTTTAATATTCTTGGGCCTTTATGCAACCCTGCGTTTGCCACGCACCAGCTCTTGGGCGTTTATAGAAAAGATCTGGTAAAAAGCATGGCCAAGGTACTGAAAAAATTAGGGGTTACGCGGGCGTTCGTTGTCTACAGCGAAGACCTTAAAGACGAGATATCCCTTTGCGCCAAAACCACGGTGGCGTTTCTGAACAATAAAAAAATAGAGAGTCTTTCTTTAAGCGCTTCCAGTTTTGGATTAAAAAAAATAAAATTGAAAAATATCGAAGTACCGAATGCCGCTGCAAGCGCAGCCATGATACAAGATGTCTTCGAAGGTAAGAAAGGCGCTCCCCGGGACATTGTGGTAGCGAATGCCGCCGCGTGTTTTTTTGTTTTAGGAAAAACGCGTACCTTAAAGGAAGGGGTGCAGTTGGCGAATTGTGCAATCGACGAGGGCAAAGCGAAAAAAAAGTTTTTAGCGTTCAGGGAGTTTGTTACACACCATGCATAACGTCCTTTCATTAATCGTTGAGGCAACCAAGAAAAAAATCGAAGTTTTAAAAAAGAACCGCGAGGGCATTCTTTCTCTCGTTAAGTCGGCACCACAACTTGTGTCGTTTAAAGACGCGATAAAACGCGAAGGAAAAATTTCTTTTATCGGTGAGATAAAACAGGCGTCGCCCTCACACGGTATTTTACGTAAAGATTTCTCGCCCGTGGCCATCGCAAAAATATTCGAAAGCGCAAAAATCAATGCGCTCTCGGTATTGACGGAAGAGGAATTTTTTTTGGGAAAGCTCAGTTATATCGAAGAAATCAAAAAAGAAGTACAACTGCCGATTTTACGCAAAGATTTTATTCTCGACGAAATCCAGATACTGGAAGCCCGCGCCGTAGGGGCGGATGCAATACTTTTGATTATGGGGATCCTGACTGAAGAGAAACTAAAACGATTATATACCTTCGCTAAAGAATGTGGCATGGACGCTTTAGTCGAAGTGCATACTGAGAAGGAATTAACGAAAGTACTTAAAATCGGGGCGCGCCTGATAGGGATCAACAACCGCAACCTTAACACCCTTACCGTGGATTTAGCTACGACCAAGAAACTGATTCCTTTCCTGCCGGCGCAAACGATAAAGGTAAGCGAAAGCGGGATCAATACCCTTAAAGATGTTCTCTGGCTCAAAGGCCTTGGTATCGATGCAATGCTTATCGGCACAACTTTGATGAAAGCGCAAAATTTAGAAGAAAAGATAAGGGAATTACATATCGATGCTTAATAACGCGAATTGCCGCGAATGAGCGAAAATACGTTTCTTCTTTATTCGCGTAAATTAGCGTTTCTTGATTAGCGTAAATTAGCGTGTTATGATTAAAATAAAAATCTGCGGAATTACTAATATCGAAGATGCACTCGCCTGTTCCCGGGAAGGCGCGGACGCGCTTGGGTTTATTTTTTCAAAAAAAAGCCCGCGATGCCTTTGCGAAAAAGATGCAAAAAAAATCATAGCAGAACTCGACCCTTTTATCTGCAAGGTTGGCGTATTCCTTGATGAGGAAAAAGAAAAAGTAGCTGAAATTGCCCGCTCATTGTCACTTGATGCTTTGCAATTCCACGGTAATGAATCTCCCGTATATTGCAATTTTTTTAAGTCGCAGTATAAGGTGATAAAGGTCTTCTTTCCCGGTCAAAAGCCTTTAAAAGAAATAATACGCCCTTACGCCCCTGACGCATGTTCGTTTGACATACAATACGAAGAGAAAAAGCGCGGCACTTCGACGCTGTCCAAAGAGGTGCTTCAAGAAGTCGCTGCGTTTATCAAAGAAGGAAGGCGAGTCATTATCTCGGGAGGACTCACTATTAAAAATGTATCGGCTGCTGTAAAATTAAAACCTTACGCCCTTGATGTTGCAAGCGGCCTTGAAGAATTCGTGGGGAAAAAAGATAAGGCCCTGGTCCGTCAATTCATACACGAGGTAAAATATGGCGCTTCCCGATAAACACGGCTATTTTGGCTCCTTTGGCGGCAGTTTTATACCGGAAACGCTCTACTCCTGCCTTACAGAGCTAAAAAAAGCCTATGCTCAAGCAAAAAAAGATAAGGTATTCAAGGACCGACTTTGCTATTATCTTAAAGAATATGCCGGCCGGCCTACGCGACTTTATTACGCAAAAGCTTTAAGCGCTCACCTGAAGCTAAAAATATATCTGAAACGCGAAGATCTTCTCCATACCGGAGCGCATAAAATCAACAATTCTCTGGGCCAGGCTCTTTTGGCGCAATTTATGGGTAAAAAAAGGATTATTGCCGAAACCGGAGCAGGCCAGCATGGAGTTTCCGCCGCAACGGTCGCGCGACTCTTTGGTTTATCCTGCGATGTCTATATGGGCGAAGAAGACATTCGCAGACAGCGCATGAATGTTTTCCGCATGAAAATTTTGGGAGCCCGCGTCATCCCTGTTACAAGCGGCGCAAAAACCTTAAAAGACGCCTGCAGCGAAGCGATGAGAGAGTGGGTTGCCCGCGTGCGTGACACGTATTATCTTATCGGCTCAACCTTCGGGCCTCATCCTTATCCTACGCTGGTACGTGACTTTCAATCGGTGATAGGGAAAGAGGCGCGCAAAGAAATTTTGGCGAAAGAAGGAAGGCTTGCGGATTACTTAGTTGCCTGCGTAGGCGGCGGGAGCAACTCGATGGGGCTTTTTTATCCATTCTTTAAGGACACGAAAGTAAAGTTCATTGGCGTTGAAGCCGGGGGTTTAAACAAAGACCTGAATTCTGCTTCAATAACGCATGGCGAACCAGGGGTCTTACACGGCGCAAAGACTTTTGTTTTACAAGATGCGTTCGGCCAGATTAAAGGAACACACTCTGTAGCCGCGGGCCTGGATTATCCGGGAGTCGGCCCGGAACACTCTTTTTATCACGAAAGCAGGCGCGCGTACTATACAACCGTAAGCGACAAAGAAGCGCTCCAAGGATTTAAAATGTTAAGCGAGCTGGAAGGTATAATCCCTGCGCTTGAATCGGCGCACGCCATATATTATTTAAAAAAACTGGCCAAACAGCATAGGGGTGCATTGGTTATCCTGTGTTTGTCAGGCAGAGGAGATAAGGATCTGGAGATCGTGCAAGAATATGAACCTAAAACAAAAATTTGAACAACTCAAGAAAGAAGGCAAAAAAGCGTTCATTGCCTACGTGCCGTTTGGTTTTCCCTCTATCGCGAAAACGAAAGATATTATTTTGACCCTACAGGAGGCAGGGGTTGATATTATTGAGCTGGGAATCCCTTTCTCCGATCCGATTGCCGACGGTCCGATAATACAGGCAGCAACGACCCTTGCTTTGCAAAAGGGAGCAAATACGTATAACCTTTTTGAAACATTAAAGGCCCTTAAGAAAGACCTGCGTATTCCTTGCGCTTTAATGACGTATTATAATCCTGTCTTTAAATTCGGCGTGGCGAAATTTTTCGAAGCAATGCAGAAAATAGATGTCTGCGGCATCTTAACCGTTGATTTGCCCGTTGATGAAGCGACTGCGTATTGCAAAGAAGCACGGCGGTATAAAAGAGAAACAATATTTTTTATCACGCCGGTAACGCCTGCGACGCGCGCACAAAAAATCATTAAAGCATCAAGTGGCTTTATTTACTACGTTTCAGTCACCGGCACAACCGGACCGCGAGAGCTTGACGCTAAGGTACTGACGACTCATATTACGTCATTGAAAAAACGCACTACCCTGCCTGTATGCGTGGGGTTTGGCATTCATACCAGCCAACAAGTAAAAAGAATCGGCGCAATCAGCGACGGGGTCATTATAGGAAGCAGCATCGTTAAATTCATCAGTGATAACCATTCCGGGCATGATTTTTTGAGAAGGTTAAAAGAGTACGTTACGTCTTTAAGGGGTGGAGATTAATCTATGCACGAAATCATCAATATTAACGGAGTGAACTTCATATTTGCGCCTTTTAAAGATCTGGAGACCGCTTCATTCGGGGTATTCTTAAAAATCGGTGGCCGCTATGAACCAGTTGCCACAAAAGGTATTGCTCATTATTTAGAACACCTTATCTTTAAAGGAAGTAAACAATACTCCTATAAGGAAATTAAACGTGAGATCGAAGGCAGAGGTGGCTCCTTAAACGGTTTTACCTCGCATGAGTTTACGGGCTTTTACGCTCATTTTTTAAACAAGAACCTGCATCCTACCATGGACATCCTTCTGGACATGGTCTTTAAACCTCTCTTAAAGAGCGAGGATATAGAAAAAGAGAGGAACGTTATCCTGGAAGAAATAAAAATGTATAACGACCTTCCATCGTCGCGGGTACTGATGCTCATAGATAAACTCCTATGGCCCAATCATATGCTGGGAGAAGAAGTAATCGGCAGTTTCGCAACGGTTAGAAAGATACACAAAAGTGATTTGTTGCATTTTAAGAACAAGTACTATCTTCCTTCCAATACTACGATAGTCTTAAGCGGCGCGTTCGACAAAGATACCATAGCGGCAATGCTTAAAGAGCGGATCAAGGCTGCGCCGCGACATGCGCATTTAGCCTCAAGTGCTCCGTGCGCTTTATCCGGACTACACATTACGGTGGAACGCAAGAAACTCGAACAGTCACACCTCTGTGTGGGTTTTCGCAGCGTCTCGTATTTCAGTCGCGAAAAATTTGTTGCGGAATTAATCAATATCGTCATGGGCGCCAACATGAGCAGCCGCCTCTTTGAAGAGGTGCGGGAGAAGAAAGCGTTATGCTACGACATCTCGACCGATGTGCGTAAATATAAAGACAGCGGGGCGTTCATCGTCCATGTCGGTTTGGATAAAACAAAAATCGACATAGCACTTACGTGCGTCCTTAAGGAGCTGCGAAAATTAAAAGAGATTCTCGTACCGGAAAAAGAATTGACCCGGGCCAAGGATTATCTCTTGGGCCAGGTCGCGATGGCTCTGGAGCGACCGCAAGGAAAAATGTTTTATTGCGCGGAAAGTTTTCTGACGCTGGGAAAAATCTATACGTTTGAGGATATAAAAGACGAGATACGGAAAATTGATGCCGGGCATATAAAACAATTGGCGCAAAAGGTATTTCGCTTTGAAAATATGTGTATTTCCTGCGTGGGAGATATTGAGACAACGAAAGAGCAGGAGATACGAAAAATAATTAAAAACGTTTGTTGAATGAGATAGCCCTTAACAATATATTTCGAGGGCGCAATCGAATCTGACCCCACCATTTTTTGTATCAGGTGAGGATCTACGATGAATACACCTGAGGTAGAGAGTATGCGTTTTAAATCTATAGCAAGTTCGCTTTCAGAAAGTGGTGGGGAGTTAATTCGCACTATTATTTTTCAGATGCAGAAGCATCAGAAAAATCAATGTGCTCATTAAAAGGAGGGTGCTATCTTTAAAAAAACTTCGGAAAGCCGGCGTAAAGCATTGAAGCTCGTAGAGTTCTCTTTGGAAGAACACGCTAAAAAACCTGTCGTTCTTGATGTGACCGACAAATGCGGCATCTGCGATTATTTCGTCATTTGCTCCGCAGATACGGGCGTACAGGCGCGCGCGATATGCAGCAGGATATTGCACTTGTGCAAGGAACATAATTATGTTGTTCATCATTATGAAAGCGACGGCGAAAATCGATGGATGCTCATCGACCTGTTCGATGTCATCGTGCACATCTTCACCGACGAAGCCCGCATTTTTTATAATCTCGAATATTTATGGAGCGATGCAAAGAAAGTGCGGGTTCAAAAAAGAAAAAATTTGGTTTAATCTACCGAAAAGGGTTGACATTTTTTATAAATTTGTTACATTAGAATTAGAATATATAAACGCAACCGGAAAAATAAAAGGAGGTGACCAATGGCAAAGAAGAAAAAAGCAAAAAAGAAATAGGCGATATTCATGAGATGTTGTTACGGTAAAAAACCTCTAAAAAAAGCTTCTAAG
>JAQUOR010000072.1:0-1300 GCA_028717025.1 Candidatus Omnitrophota bacterium
AGATTCTGCTCGTTCTTTTTCAGTTGATATCAAGGTTATCAAAAAAGAAAAATATAAACTCTCTTTAGATAAATATCGTAGTCGTGGAAAAAACGCTACAAACTTTGTAAAGCTTGGACAAATCTGTAATATTATAATTGGTGGTACTCCATCTCGAAAAGATATGTCACTCTATGGTGGAAAGAATCTTTGGGTAAAAATCAAGGATATGAATCAAATGTATATTTCAGACACAGATGAAAAAATAACCGATAAAGGGGTGGCTGGATCATCCGTTAAATTATTACCTAAGGGCACCTTATTGTTTAGTTTTAAACTAACGATTGGTAAGGTTGCCATTGCCAAAAAGAAACTTTATACTAACGAAGCTATAGCAGGTATTGTTCCTCAAAAGGATATTCCTAATGATAGGCGAGTTCTCTCAAAATATCTCTACTATCTGATGCCGCGATTAAATTACGCTTCGTATGGTCAAAGGGCAGCAAAGGGTAAAACTCTCAATAAAGATATTTTAAAGACGCTTGAAATTCCATTACCGTCGCTTCGATCACAAGAGAGGATTGTGAAAGAACTTGATAAGAAAGAGGCAGAAAAAGAAAGATATTTGCAGGCGGTGGCACGATTAACCGAAGGTCAAAACAAGAAAATTAATAAATTGATTTGAATGGATTGGCCACGATTATATTACGGGCTGAATCTACAAAATAATATTGGAAGATGTTATGCTTGGAGTGGAACAAATTGTTGTTGAAGATGAGACTTTAAACGCCGTTACGAGCGATAACCTGTTTGAGAAGATAAACCTTCCCCTCAAAGATGGCTTTCCTGCAGAAATAAACCTCCAAAAAGTAAAATTCGTTGATCCTTACGGTCTTGTTGCTCTTTGTCTTGCAGGCCGACATCTATGGAATAAGTGTAAAGATATTAGCGTTATCCTGCCAGATAGCTCTGATTGCCAAGAATATCTTCATGCAATGGGTTTTATTCGGCTTGCCGAAGGTGTCGCTCAAGTTAAAAATGCCATGGATGGCTTGGCTTCCGGTCAACAGCTAGATCAAGAAGTCGTTCTCGAATTGACCAGAATTGAGAAGAAGGAAAAAGAACCCGACAAAGACATAAAAAATGTGCTGGGGAGATTAAGCACCATTATTCAAAATCAATTAAACTTTAAAGACAAGGAAATTGCCGATTTATCCAATATCGTTTCCGAGCTTTGTTATAACATAAAAGACCATAGCGCTGACGAGGGGTTTGTCGCTGTTCAGAGATATCAAAGACGCATCGATGGCAAAAGGTATGT
>JAQUOR010000072.1:1310-8102 GCA_028717025.1 Candidatus Omnitrophota bacterium
GTCTTGGAAAGAGGTATGACGTTTCTTCCTGGAGTCACTCTGACGCAATAGTGCAGGCTTTGAAAAAAGAATTTTCAGCCTTTCCGAATAGGGGACTTGGATTGTATATGGTTTCAAAAATAACCAAGGATTACGGCGGCGCACTGCATGTTCGCTCCGGCGATGCGAGGGTATATATACGCTATAATGCTCGTGGAAGCCAAACGGTTCTGTTCCCCGGAACGCAGGTTTCTATAAGTCTTTCCGAAATATAAAAAAAAGATTGACAAGAAGGAATCCATCGATTATACTGACTTCAGTGAAAGCAATGAAATCATTGTATGCTTAAAAGAATAACGGCCTTTGCGATAGATCAAGAGATGTTGAATGGCAGGGAAGAAGGCGCTCGTATCCGAGAAGAGATTTTAAGGAAACTCGAGAGCGAGGCGCCAGACATCGTCCTGCCCCTAGACTTCAGTAAAGTCAAATTCATAGATTTTTCCTTTGCTGATGAAATGTTAGGTCGGCTTCTCCGACGGACCCAGAGCGGAGAACTCGGCGAGAGATTCGTTGTTTTGGAAGGGCTGAATGACTCTCTGAAAGAGAATTTACACATAGCCCTGAAAGAAAAAGAATTGGTCTGCGTCTTTATAAAACCTAATTCCGAGGTCGAGATTTTAGGAAAATTAAGCGATGAGTTGAAAAATACCTATTTTGCCGCGGTCAAAAAGGGCAAGATTACCGCCAGAGACATCTTTGAGCTGGATAAGATGGATAACATAAGTGCGGCCAGTAACCGCCTTACCAGACTAAAAGAGATGGGTCTATTGACTAAGACAAAAGACGAGGTAGTGAATGGGGGTGGAAGGCAGTATGTCTATGAAGCAGTAAGGTAAAAAATTTTAAGCACGATTTCACCGTGTTCAGTGAAATAACACCATTAACCAAAGGAGAGGATAAAATGCCTATTTTCCGTTACACAGTTGACGATGAACCGCAAAGTACAGAATTGCACCAGATGACGCCGAGGCAGATTTTAACGAATGCCGGGATTGACCCTGCGTCGCACTATCTGGTTCAGATCGAAGGCAACCATAAGGTTTCCTACGAAAAGAACCCGGATGAGATAATTCATGTGCATCAGCATATGAAGTTTATTTCTGTGTCTACTGGGCCTACCCCTGTTTCCTGAGGTGATGCGATGGGCAGAACTGAATTTGTTGAACAGCTTAGATCGCTTGTGGGCGAAGTCGAAGATCTGGGGGATGGGAAAATTGCTTTCACTTATACTATTTTAACAGGGAATTTCGCCGGAAAAAGTATAAGGTTGGGGTTTCAGGTGCCCGAGGATTTTCCTTTAAGCCCACCTTCGGGGCCGCATATCTCGCCGCGTCTTTTGCCCAATCAATCAGGCGGTTCTCATCCTTCGGGAGGGATTCATAATAGTGCCTTTGGGCAGGATTGGCATTACTGGAGTCGTCCTATACCAAATTGGAAATCAACGAAAAGGACAGTCAGGGACGTCTTGGCGCATATCCGGCATCTGTTTGACACGGCATGAAAGGAACTATGCAATATAGCGTTGCACTTACGCATTCGCTTCATAAAGAAGCGACAAAGCATCTGCTTCGGCCGGATGGACAGGAGGATTTATGTTTTGCGCTTTGGTATCCCAGTCGGGGGAATGAGAGATTCACGGCTTTGCTTCATAGGCTGATTTTGCCAGGAGAAGAAGACCGGCTGGTGAGAGGAAATGTAAGCTTTCTTCCTTCTTATTTTGAAAGAGCTGTGGTTGAAGCCATTCGGGCCAACGCGGGGCTCGCGTTTCTACATAGCCATCCCCGGGTCGGTTGGCAAGGCATGAGCCGTGATGATATCAAAGCAGAAACCGGCATCGCTCCATCAAGCAAAGGGGCAACCGGATTCCCTCTCGTAGGCCTTACCTTAGGGGCGGACGGTAGCTGGAGCGCCCGTTTTTGGGTTAAATTAAAACCGAAGAAATACAAGAGGCATTGGTGTTCCAATGTGCGTATTGTAGGGAGTCAATTGGCCATTACCCATGCGGATCATCTTAATCCTGCGCCGAGATTCAAAAAAGAACTGGCACGTACCATCTCTGCCTGGGGTGAAAAGAAACAAGCCGACCTGGCAAGGTTAAGAATCGGTATCGTTGGGGCTGGAAGCGTGGGTTCGATTGTGGCCGAAACGTTCGCCCGGATGGGCATCAAACGGATAACACTTATCGATTTTGATAGGGTTGAACATATCAATCTGGATCGATTGTTGCACGCAACAAGAATAGACGCTTTTTTGCGTCGGCCAAAAGTGTCAGTGCTGGCACGGGCTTTACGCAAGAGTGCGACCGCAGAAAAATTCCGAGTAGATCAACTCCAACGAAGTGTCTATGAGAAAGAGGGATATCGTGCAGCGCTTGATTGTGATGTTTTGTTTTCTTGCGTAGATCGTCCTTTAGGACGCAGTGTTTTAAACTTTATAGCCTATGCCCATTTGATACCAGTAGTTGATGGTGGCGTAAGAGTGGAAACTACGAAAAGCGGCAAGCTCAAGAGAGCAGACTGGAAGGCCCACATTGCTTCTCCAGAAAGACGCTGCCTCGAATGCCTCGACCAGTACGATCCCGGACTTGTATCTGCCGATAAAGAAGGATACTTCGATGATCCAAAATATATACAGGGCTTGGCCGATAACTCTTTGAAACAAAACGAAAATGTTTTTGCCTTTGGGCTCAACGTAGCGAGCCTTGAAGTACTTCAGTTGTTGATGATGGTTATTGTGCCTTTGGGGATTTCCGATGCCGGCGCTCAATTATATCATTTTGTACCCGGGAAACTCGACGTTTCAGATATGAATAAATGCGATGAGAATTGTTTCTATCCTGGTTTAATAGCAAGGGGAGATTGCACCGGGATTAAGGTTACAGGACAACACAAACACAAGTAGGAGGGCGCCATGTCAAATAGAAAACGCGTATGGGTTTCTCCAGACGGCGAGGGTGGGTGGGATGTGAAAACCCAGGGAAGAAGCAAGGCGGCCGCAAATTTTGATGATAAGGGCGACGCAATATCCAAAGCGAAAGACATTGCGCAGAATGCGCCGAGGGGACAGGTTATTATTCAAAAGAAGGACGGTACGATTCAAACGGAGTATACCTACGGCAAAGATCCTTATCCTCCCAAGGGTTAGTTGATGGTGGAAAGGGGTGAATTAAAACAATCTGCGATGCCAGATATCAAGGGGAAGAAAATTCTGATAGAAAAAACATAACGTGGTATAAAAATATATAATCTCGTCGGGAAATAAGAAATTTTTTTAAAATAGACCCTTGACAATTATCCAATATAGGGTATATTTTTGATATCAATTGATTCCCTACGCATTAATTAGGGAACAAAATATACGGCTCTGTAGCTAAGCCTAAAAACGGCTACGACAAAAAAGAGATAGGGAAGTTGAGTAGAGGTGGGTCTCTGTCTATTTTTGTCGTAGCCGTTTTTCTTTTTTAAGGTTTGGTATAGATTATTTCAAAATTCTGGAACATTGGAAGGAGGGCGCCATGGCAACGGAAAAGAAGAACGTTCTGGAAAGAACAAAGATGGCAATCGGTCGGTTGAAGTTCGCGCCATACAACCCGCGCCGAATGAGGCCATCTGTCTTTGAAAAGCTCAAGGAGAACATCAAAAGATTTAAGGTTTACTCTCCGCTTATCGTCAATGTCCGAACCTGGCACGTTGTTGGGGGCAATCAGCGGCTGCGCGCGCTTATAGAGCTAGACTATGAGGAAGTTGACGTGGTTTTAGTCGATCTTTCCCTAGAGGAAGAGATGTCGTTGAACATCGCCTTAAACAAGATTATGGGCGAGTTTGACAATCTGAGCCTACCCGTCATCTTCCAAGAGTTGATGAAGGATCAGGAACTGTTTAAACTGACCGGCTTTGACCCCATTGAGGCGTTTCAGTTGATCGACACGCACCTTGGGAATATTGACGAAGACTTTGATGTAGATCGAGAAATTTCTGAGATCGACAAGCCCGTGACGGTGCCCGGTGATCTTGTGCAACTTGGTCCGCACAAGATTGTTTGCGCCGATACCGTTAAACAAGAAACTCTCGTCCGGCTATTAGGCAAGGAGCAGATCTCGCTTGTCCATGTCGACCTGCCGTATGCCTGCGCGTACGATTCCCGCAATCGTCCGAAGTCGCCATACAAAGGAAAACAGAGGGCGGCATGGAAACCCATCGAAAATGACGATTTGGTGGGCGAAGGGTACTTGAAATGGCTCAAGGAGCTTTTGACGACACTTTCGCCGTTTTTGTCTCCCGGCGCGGCCGTATATCTGTGGTCCGGCTTTAAAAACTTCGGCCCCATGACGCAGCTTTTGTTTGAGACGAATTTTCATGTCGCCAACGTGATTACCTGGGTCAAACCTGAATCCTGTCCGGGATTCGGAGATTATAAGTTTGCTTCGGAGTTTCTCTTGTATGGATGGCGTAAGGATGGCGGTTCCCATCGTTGGTTCGGTCCAAAAAACGAGAGCAATGTGTGGGAGATTGATCGCGACGAGGCCGCCGGAAAATTGCACCCCACAGCCAAGCCCGTGGCGTTGGCGCGTCGCGTGCTGACCAACAGCAGCCAAAGAGGCGACATTGTCTTCGACGGTTGCATGGGCGCGGGGTTCAACCTGATCGCCTGCCAGCAGATGGGTCGGATTTTTCGCGGCTGCGAAATTGAGCCTCTGTATGTGGACGTGGCGGTTCGCCGCTACATTCGCGCCTTTGGTCTGGATTCCATATCTCCCGAGGTAAGGGCCAAGTATTTCGGGAGGGTGAGTCATGGCCAAAAATAACCAGCCGAAAGAAAGGCCGGAGAGCTACTACATAAAAGGGATTCAAGACGGCACGATTAGGGTCTCGAGCCTTGCTAAAGAGACAATCCTCGATGTCGTCGAGGTTTTATACGCCGAGGGGTCCTCGACCGTGCAGATCGCCCAGCTCTTAGGCCGAAACGACAGGTCTGTGCGGCGTTATCTGAAGGTCATCCGCGCCCGAAACGCTGTGGAGCCGAGCGCCCAGCGGGCCAAGGAGATCGTGGGGGAGTTGATCCAGAAGGCGAATTCCAGCTATTCGACCTTGCGACGCCTGGCCCAATCCAAGGATGGCTCGGTCGGCGAAAAGGTTCAGGCGGAATATGCGGCTTGGCGAGTCTATAGGGAGTTTGTCACAGCCTTGCAGTCTTTGGGCTATCTGCCTCAAGAGCCCCAGGAGATCGTTGGCGATGTTTTCCATCACTCCATGGGCGCCGACGGCGGAAGAAGCTTTCTTGAAATGAAAGAGAGCTTGCGCGAGATCACCCAGGTCACAAGAGAGGCGGGCACTTTCGACGAGGGTACGGCGCAGGGCGTCAAGGCTCTTGAGGAGAAGATTCAGAGAGCCGAGCTTGATTCGGAAGTCAAAAAGCTTCAGGCCGAGGTCAACAATTCTCGAGAACAGAAGGAGGAGCCACATGAATAGGCACATTGTCGGCGATTTATCCCGTTTGCGAAGACAGGAAGGCAGCAAGTCGATCTTTGCGTTCGCCAAGCTCTATCTGCCGCATCATCTGAAGTGCCGTCCTTCGGCGGCGCACCACGAAATCTACGGGCTCTTGGAGAGGATCCTGGTGCATCGAGGCAACAAGGTCGCCGTTGCCGCGCCTCGCGACTTCGGCAAGAGCACGCTCGTCACCCTTTTCTGCGTTCTCTATTGCCTCTGTTATGCCAAAGAGCAGTTCATCGTGGTGATCGCCAATACCTCTGCCCAGGCCGTCCAGGTGCTTGAGAACGTGGTCTGGGAGCTCAACAATAATCCGTTGTTGAGGATGGATTTCCCGGAACTTTTCGGGCCCAACGGCAGGTTGACGCGCTCAAGGCAGGGGGAGATCATCACCGCCAACGGCATCAAGGTCGTGGCATTGGGTTCCGGCCAGCAGATCAGGGGCCGGCGCTTCGGCAACGCGCGCCCGGGATTGGTAATTGTCGACGATCTGGAAAGCGTCGAGTCGACCAGCACCGAAGAGGCAAGACAGAAGATGAAGGGCTGGTTTGAGGGGGCCGTCCTCAAGGTCGGCGCCCCGGAGACGAACTACATCTTTGTCGGCAACCTGTACCATCCCTACTGCCTTTTGGCCGAGTACGTCGACAAGGAGCGGAGTCCGGGGTGGGAGTCCTTGGTCTATTCCGCCATCATCTCCTGGTCGACGTCGAAATTGTGGGACGTATGGAGAAGCATCCGCTCCCACAGGTCGCAATACAAAGGCGCCGGCGGCCCCCTGGCCGCGCGGCTTTATTACGAAGACCATAAGGCGGAGATGAACGAAGGCGTCGTGCTCCTGTGGCCTGAGCGCTACGACATCTGCACCTTGATGGAGCTTTACGAGGACAGTCCCTTGACTTTCATGAGCGAGTTCCAGAATATGCCCGCGGACGACAAGATATGCCCTTTCCGGCTGGAAGAGTTCCGTTATTGGACGGACGCCTACCATACTCCGGAAGAACTGCGGCGCGCATTGGGCGAGAACGCGGAGTATTTCCTGGCCTGCGATCCGAGCACGGGCGAGTCGGTGACCAAGGGCGATTATTCGGCCATCGCCATCCTCGCGCGCGACACGAAGACCGAGGCCATATATCTGATTAAGATGGACATCAGGCGCCGGCCTCTGGACGAGCTGCTCGGCGACATCCTGGCCTACTGTAAGTGCCATAAGTTCCGCAAGATAGGATTTGAGTCCAACAACTTCCAGGGGCTTTTGATTTCCAAT
>JAQUOR010000073.1 GCA_028717025.1 Candidatus Omnitrophota bacterium
TTGTTATTATTGTCAGGATCGATAAATAAATTAACCACGTGTGCATAAGATTCTTGAAACAAATTATGCTGATATAGTTTCTCTAAGTCTTCTTGTATTAGGCTTTTTACATGCTCAGCACATGCCCTATAGGTCTTATCTGGCATGCCACTATCCTCTAATTGAAATAAATACACTCTACCACGATTTGCTAACGACCCTTCGCGATTACAACGGCCGGCTGACTGGATAATTGCCTCCAACGGCGCTATAGCACGAAAAACACATGGAAAATCGAAATCAACGCCTGCTTCTATCAACTGAGTAGAAGAAACAAGTATTTTATGTTTTTCTTTTAAATCTCTACGAATACTTTCAATAATGCGTTTGCGATCCATCGGACACAATAAAGTGGAAAGATGATAATGCTCATCCCACTGGCCTTGCTTTTTTTTAGCCAACTCATGAAACTCTAGTGTTGCTTTTTTTGTGTTAAATATAACTAAAGTGGATTGTTGCTCGCCTATTACCCCATTCAGCAAATCATCATAATCAATTGGCTTCAGCTCGTGCATTAAAAAATAATTTACGCGCTGGGTTTTTTCAAATATTTCAATAGGACTTTCAATAAGCGGGCAAATATTCTCGATTCCATCAAAGTCATTTCTTTTTTCAAAAGCCGGCTGCGTTGCCGTACAGAAAAGAAAAGATGTTCTCATGGTTAGATTAATATTCTTCAACATATTCAGAGTCGGCAACAGTATTTCTTTCGGTAATGATTGAACTTCATCAAAAATAACTACCGATTCTGCAATATTGTGAATTTTACGGCATTTAGACGGTTTGTTACTAAATAAAGACTCAAAAAATTGAACGGTTGTAGTCACAATGACTGGATAATTCCAGTTTTCGCACGCCAAACGCTTCATTTTATCTAAAGGACTAAGCATATATTCATCCTCAATCAATGTTTCTGTATTGTCGTTATACCCTGAATGATGCTCAAGAATACAATCTTCCCCAAATATTCTTTTTAACTCACTTGCTGTTTGGTCAATAATGTTGATGTAGGGTAAAACAATTAAAATATGCCTTAAATTATTTCTTTTAGCGTGCTCAAGTGCCCACGCCATAGAGATAAGTGTTTTTCCCAAACCGGTAGGGAGATTGAGTGAATAAAATCCGCATGGTAAATTTGTTTTCTGAAGAGCAAGATTTCGTGCTTCGTTACGCAATCGGTTAATATCTCCATTTTTTGGTTTATTTGCCAATTCAACTTCGAGCCTCCTCTGTAGCTCTGCAATATTTAGAAACTTTCCCCCACGATATTTCGCCTTATCGAAATCAAAATGCCCCTCGGTATCCAGCCAATCAGCATCAGTTAAAGCGCTGAACAGATAGCGAATAAATAATTCTTGTGTTAAGCCTTGATATGTCAAAGAACCAAGGATAACATCATCAGCAATAATCTTATTATCGTGCAGAAAACTTTGAATCACTGAATCATAGTTAGATACTTCATTTCTCTTAAATACTTCAGTATCGGCCTTTAAAACTGCCCTATTGGGAATCCCTTTGTGATGCCCATCTATTGCGAAAGCAATTTCAATCATTTTATTAAGGCGCGCATAGCCCGCACCCCAAAATGAGTGAGGTACACTACCGCGTTGTCCTCCCTCTTTAAGGTATCTTTGAAATTCAGATTGATATTTCCCTAAATCATGTAAAAACCCGGCAACTTTAAATATCACTTTAATATTGGCATCGCTTACAAAGGATGCTGCAATTCTTGCCGTTGCTTGCAGATGTCCAGAAAGACTATGCTTTTCCCCTTGCTCATTTTCCGAGTGCGCGAAATATTCCATATTATTTAATATTTATTTCCAATTCTTTACACCAAAGGAAGTTGCAAACCCTACAGTTTTTTGCGCCACATTTGTCAAATGCTCCCCTAACAGTTGCCATCTCTTTTGTGGCTGCCCCCTTAAACTATACGCGTAATACTTTTTCTCCATAGTGTATTTCTTAAAGTTAATGCCTTAAAACCTTGATTGAATATAGCTTAATGTTCTTCTGCATGAAAACCTATCCTGCGTTTTGGCTTTTCTTCAACAGTCATAACCTTCCTTACTATCTCAAAAATCGCATGAATTTGTTTGCCTTGTTCTTCAACTGTATGTTCAAGCTTTTGCAACCGCAAGGCAAAGTCTTTATTGGTGAGTACCATTTCTCTCAACTTCACAAATACACGCATTATAACGATATTCACGCCTATTGCCTTCTCGCTATTCAAGATGCTGGAAAGCATTAAAATACCATGTTCAGTAAAAACATATGGGGAATGCCGTAAGCCCATTTTATCGGCAGGATTGGAAGTGCCAAATTGGCACCTCCAATTTTTAAACTCCTCACCTGACAATTCAAACATAAAATCAGACGGAAATCTGTCTATATTTCTGCGCACCTGACGCTTTAAATATTTTGTCTCTACTCCATAAAGTCTGGCTAAATCGCGATCTAGCATAACCTTTTGCCCGCGAATAAGAAAAATCTTTTGCTCAATAACCTCTAAAGGAACGATTGCTTTCATACCCCTCCTTATCACTCGCCCCTCGATATCTGGTAAATTCCCTGCCGAAAAGCCTGGAAATTTTCCAGAAAGGCTTCGGGATTAATAACCTTGAGTTCCATCGGGTTATTAAAATACAAAAACCTTTGCCGCTTAAAGCAAAGGTTTTACTTTTTTAACGTCCAGGTTCCCCCATTTAAACACAGGACACTGCCTAATTGTGTTTTTATTTTACTCACTTGACCCAACCTGTCAAGAAAAATAAACCCTCGCTATTCCCAGCGAAAGCGTGCTATGAATAGAAAAAAGCAACCCCAGCAAATTGCACCAAGATTGCTTCTCTAATGTTCCTTTTTTTAACATTTTTTAGTCACGGCATCGTGACAAAGGGCATTGTATCGCTGAATACCCCCTTGTCAAGAAAGTTTACTGAAGGTAAATTCTGCTTTTTTGATAGAAAAAGTGGGTTCTTTGGGATTTTGATTGGGTTAGTCTCGGGTTTCTGATTTTTGCGGGTTTTCTCTAAGCGTTGCACTCAATGCTCAGTACGCAGTACTCAGAAGTAAAATCAATTCTCAAGCATTGCCTCCATCTCTTGTGAGTTTAAGGTTTCACCGCGCGCTTCAAAGAGCGTTTTTGCTTTATACAGGTATTCGTTGCCCCTCTCAACCTGGCCCAGCGCTTGATAGGAAGTACCCAGGAAAGCAAATACTTGCGGATCATCAGGGGTGAGTTTTTCTAAGTTTTCAAAATACGGCAGCGCCTTGGCGTATCTGCCTAAGGCATGCAGGGTTACCCCCAGCTTAAAAAGAACTTCTTGGGCCTCGGGGTTAATCTTGATAAGTTTCTCGAAATAAGGCAACGCCTTGGCGTGTTCACCTAAAAACTGATGGGCACAGCCTAAATTATAATAGAGTTCGATTGCTTTGGGATTGCGTTTAAGCGCCTTCTGAAACAGGGCAATGGCGAGGGCATAATTTTCTTTAAGCATCTGCTGGCTGGCTTCAAATACGTAAAGCGCGTAGTCGCGGGAAACTTTACCGGAGGCGGCATCGTTACTGAGCGCAAGCGCTTCTTTGGCGTTAATATAGGAAGGGTTATCCTCTACTATTTTCTTAAACATCTGCGCTGCTTCTTCAAACTTACCGCCTGCGGCGCGGGACAGCGCTTTTCCAAAATCAGAAGCAACTGCCTTTTCGATTTCCTTCTTCATTAATCCCTGCGGCAATACCTGTTTGCCTCTGATTTCCTTGATATCCCGCATCATATAAACGGTGGGTTTGCCCTGTACGCTTACCTCAATCACATCATCTGTTTTATTCAAGACAAGACCGTTTATTCTTTCGCCTGTTTTAAGCACCACCACTGCGGTATACGCGGGTATTGTCAGGCAGATCAAGCTTAAAAATACGATAACGCTTAAAAAAATGTGTTTGCTGTTTATGTGATGCATATGCAAAAGGATAACACAATAAATATGATTTTCAAACTAATTTCTATGTGAATGCGAATTGCCACGGATTCATTTGTAGAAACCTCGTTTCTATTCCGTGTAAATTCGTTGTTCTATTCGCGGTAATTGGTGTTAAGAAATCTTGGAGATAATTTTAAATGCCTTATCTAAAATAGCTTTTAATTCCTTTTCCCGTATGCACAGGGGCAGAAAAAAGTAAATAACATTGCCTAAGGGTCGTAAGACAATATGCTCTTTTAAACCCGCTTTATAAACTTTCATGCCTATGCGCTGCGAGAAGCTGAACGCGTCTTTTGTGTCTTTATTTTTCACTAATTCCAGAGCCCCGATAAGCCCTAAGGAACGGACATTGCCCACGGTGTTAAGAGCGCGAAACCGTTGCAGGTCTTTACGCAGCAAAGTAATGCAAGGCTGTATTTTCTTAAGCGTCTCCTCTTCCTTAAAAATATTTAAACTCGCCAGAGCCGCAGCGCAGGCAAGAGGATTTGCGGTATAGGTATGTCCATGATAAAAAGTTTTCTTGGCCGTATAATCCGCATAAAAGGCATTATAAATTTTTTCCGTGGTCAGGGTTGCCCCTAAAGGTAAATACCCTGCGCTTATCCCTTTGGAAAGACACATGAAATCAGGCGTTATAGACGCATGCTCACAGGCAAACATTTTCCCTGTCCTGCCAAAACCAGTGGCTACTTCATCGAGGATAAGGTGAATATTGTATTGCGTGCACAAGGCAGCGGCTTTTTTTAGATATTCTACAGGATATATGATCATGCCTCCGGCGGCTAAAACCAGGGGCTCCAGGATGAGCGCGCAGATTTCTGCGTGCTTTTTTTGCAGTACGCGTTCTAAAAATTTTATGCACTCGACTTTACATGCGGGATAGTTTTTGCCTACCGGGCAACGATAACAATAAGGAGAAGCAACTTTATGGGTATCAAAAAGTAATGGCGAGAACGGTTCGTTAAACAGGCTTTTCCCGCTTACGCTCATTGCGCCCACCGTATCGCCGTGATAGGCGTAATCCAAAGATACAAATTTTTGTTTATTTTTCTTACCCCTGTTACGCCAGTACTGCAACGACATCTTTAGCGCGACCTCTACTGAGGTTGAGCCGTTATCAGAGAAAAAAACCTTTGAGAGATTGCCGGGCGTGACGCTAAGTAGCTCTTGGGCTAAAAAGATAGCCGGGGAATGGGTAAACCCTGCAAATAAAACATGCTCCACTAAATCAAGTTGTTTCTTTATCGCTGCCTTTATTTTTGGATGGTTATGGCCGTGGATATTACACCACCAGCTGGAAATGGTATCGTAATAAAAATTGCCTTTTGTATCAAAAAGCTTCATTCCCTGGGCCCTCTCTATCAGAATGGGCGGGTACGCCTTATAGTCTTTCATCTGCGTGAAAGGGTGCCAGAGGTATTTTCTGTCTTTTGCTATCAAATTATTCATGGTATTGCCTTTATGACTTTAGCGGCAATGGGTTTGAATTTCTTATAGAGCGCATTGTCGTCTTTGTTGAACCCTAAACTTCCCAATATCCTCTCTTTGCTTAAGGCCTTTATTATTCCGGGATTATCACCGGCAACTTGCGCGTCGACGTTGTTGTCGGTATTATTAAAAATAATCCCGAGTATCTTTATTTTTCGTGCGCGCAGGGCCTCGATAGTTAAAAGCGTATGATTAATCGCTCCTAAGGAGTTTTGGGCGACAACAACCACGGGTAGTTTTAACTTTTTAACAATATCAATAACCAGATTTTTTCTGTTAAGGGGAACCAGCGCTCCTCCCACACCTTCGACAATCACCATATCGAATTTTTTCGCCAAGGAATTAAAGCTGCGTACGATTAAGGCAGAAGAAACTTGCTTCTTCGCAAGGGCGGCGGCCAGATGCGGGGAAGAAGCGTGTTTAAAGCGGTAACAGACGGCAGCCGGTACATATTTTTTTACCTCGCCCTTTTGCACGTTCATTAATTTTAGGTGGCGGTCAAAATCTTGCGTATGCAGCGTGCCTGTTTGTACCCACTTTTGCGTTATCGCGCGATAGTTTTTTTCTTTCGCATAACGCGCCAGTAAACCGGTTATAACGGTTTTACCCACTCCTGTACCGGTGCCGGCAATAAATATTGCGTTTATTCTGCGTGGCATAAAAAAACCTGATAACGCGCGGCAATGCGCTTATATTTTTTTAAATATATCTTCTCGAGGCCGTTAAGAGCATGTCTGGTCCAGATTTTGCTGCTGCCGGAATGCACGCCGGAAGTATATTTTATGCATTCTAATAATTCTTTAAGCGATTGGTACGTTGACATTACTGTTGCTTCCTGCACGGATGTATACGTAAACTGGCTGCGCAAAATTTTTTTAAGCGCGTCCTTATCGATAAAATTTTCCGCGGCAACGCAGATTTTTGCGTCGAATGCTTTCAAGGATTCCTGCAATTCGTAAAACGTTAACGGCCCAAACGTAGAAAAATAAATCTTACCTCTTTCGTTGAGTAACTGCTTATATTTAGTGAGGGCACACTTTAAATCCTTAAACCATTGCACGGTTGCGTTAGAAGTAATCAGGTCAAAATGCTTGATCGTATCTATTTCTTCAGCGTCATCGACTATGAATTCAACTGCGCTAGGCTTAAGCTTTTTTTTTGCCTGCGCTATCATCTCCGGCGATATATCAACTGCCGTAAGCTTTGCGCGCGGAAATCTATCATGGAGAAGCTTTGTGTAATTACCCGTACCGCAGCCTATTTCAAGTATACTATGTATATTGCACGGGGCAATCTTCTCAAGTACCGTGCGGGCAGTCAAGTTTTGAACGCTCGCGTAGGTATCGTAAAATCGCGCTGCGCGGCCAAAAGTCCTCTTAAGCAATGTTTTATTGATCATATAGTTTTAGGATACTATAAATGTTTAGCCGATTGTATATATAGCTGCAGACGGATTATTGCGGATTCAACGGATTAATGTTTCCGTGACATCCGTAGCCATCCGTTCGCATCCGTCTATACAAGGGTTTCTCAAATTACTCAATAAATACAGGGAAGTTATTGTTTAAAAACGGGAAGTGCCCGGCGTCTTTAACACATATAAAATCGGCTCCTGCTGAATTTTTCGCAAGCTGGCGCGCTTCTTCTATGGGTGCGATCCTGTCACGCTCCCCGTGTATGATTTGTATTTTCGCACAAGAAGGCATATGTGCCGCGTCCAATGACGCACATTTAAGATAGTGCAGGGTTTCCAAAAGATATTCCGTCTCAAAAGCATCGAGATAGCCATCAAGTAAATTCGACTTAAACCAAGCCATCTGGCGGGTATCGCAGAAACATTGGCAATAAAATTTATAAAGATACGCTTTTTTGTTCTTCGTTACGTATTTTATGACCTGTTCTATCTCGTGCGCCGGATATTTCTGCCGAATGCTGACCATGATAAGCGCCTCGATGCGGCGCGGGTGTAGAGCGGCAAACCGGGATGCCAAAAATCCTCCCAGGGATACGCCGAAAAGCGAAACAGATGTAAGGTTATGTTCTTTGCATGCCTCCATAAGCTTGCTATCGAAGTCATGCAGAAAAAGCGAAGTGGTGAGCAAATAATTGTAGTTAATTTCCAGCTGAGCAAACATCCTGTAATCGGTTGCCCAGCCGGGAATTATGACGGCAGTTTGTTTTTTCTTTCTATCTATGAATTTAAACCGGGATGATTTTTTCAAGGTCATTGACGATATTTTTTAAAATTTCTTTATCGTGAGAAAAACTTAAAGAAAAACGTAATCGTGCTTCCTTTAAAGGAACTGTGGGCGGCCGTATGGGAAGAACCCAAATCCCACGCTTTTTAAGCAAGTCACTGGCGCAAGCCGCTCCGGCGCTTTCTCCGATAATCAGGGGCACTATCTGTGAGGAACCTCGTATCCGAAAACCTCTCTTAAGAAGGCAATTACGAAAGTAAGCAGCGTGCTCCAATAATCTTTTG
>JAQUOR010000074.1 GCA_028717025.1 Candidatus Omnitrophota bacterium
TTCCAGGTATTTTTTTTTACTGAAAAAAGCTTTCGCTCTGTATGACATTTCTCTGCCGTCAAAAGAAGGCAGGTCTCTAATAAAAAGATTATGTTTTTTAAGAAAGTTCTTGATCGAAGATTTCAGGTATGTGACAAAAGGATATTTCTGATACATGTTCTTATTAAGAGTGTCGCCGATAAATACCTCCGTTACCGATTTCAATAACTTTACCTCTTATGCCAGACGCAACTCTCGTTTTCTAATGGCGGAGAAGGCATGATTTAATGATCTGCCTAAGACGGAGAATTAGTCCTGTACCGCGCGAGCAACGCGAACTCAGGCACAAGGGAGCTCCTCCCTCCGACAGAAACACTAATTTAAAAAATGGCGGAGAGGGTGAGATTTGAACTCACGGAGGCCACAAGGACCTCTCCGGTTTTCAAGACCGGCCCATTCAACCGCTCTGGCACCTCTCCTAGCGCTACAGTGCTATCGCACTGCGTTTCAAAGATGACGGGTATTATCCTCTATTTATGGTAATCAGCAAAACGTACCTTCTTGTTTGAATAGGTGATCAGGTCCGTAGCGCTTCAAGGGGATTCTATCCCCTTTGATATTACGCTCGTAAGCTACCGCAAAGATGCCTAACTCGCTTCATTGTTACCCCTGAAGCAAACTCAAAGAAGAAGCAAATCTTTCTGGCCCTTCATAGGGACTCTGTCCCTTTTGACACTCGGCTCGCAACACTCCCACAGGAGTAGAACACACCTCGCTGTCACCCATGTAGTATAACCACAGAAGAGAATTCTATCCCCTTTGATATTACGCTCGTAAGCTACCGCAAAGATGCCTAACTCGCTTCATTGTTACCCCTGCCGGAAAATCAAAGAAGATTCACTCACTCTTGCGGTTTTCGCTCTATACGCAATATGATCAATGAACTAATCTGGCGACGTTGTTATCGATTATATCAAAAGAATCGGGTATCTTAAACTTTAATCTTCTTGCGTTTACCTGCAAAAAAATCTTTTAATAATCGACTACATTCCTCCTCTAAGACGCCTTTTTTTACTTTTATCCGGTGATTCAGCTTTAAAATGTTTATATCCAGCTTCGAACCAAAAGCTCCGGTTTTCGGATCAGGCGCGCCGAATACAATCCGATTGACTCGGGATAGGACCAGCGCACCGGCACACATGCTGCAGGGTTCTATCGTAACGTAAAGCGTGCAGTCGTTGAGCCATTTGCTCTTCAATAAGCCCGAAGCTTGGGTGAGCGCAATCATTTCGGCATGCGCCGTAGGATCGCATAAACGTTCTACCTGGTTATGGGCACGCGCGATAATTACATCGCGATGCACGATGACCGCTCCGACCGGTACCTCATCCTCTTTAAAAGCGTACGCTGCCTCGGCAAGCGCACCCTGCATATAAACTTCATCCTGAGTTAAACGCTTCGAATTCTTTACGTACTCAATCATGTTCTATAGTTTAAGGAAGAGTTAAAAAAGGATAAGGCGCATTGAAGGGATTAATGGATCTTTTTGATGACTTTTAAGAAAATTTTCACTATCGTAGGATCAAATTGTTTCCCTGATTCTTTTTTTATGATCTTCAGCGCTTCTTTCTTGGTGAATGCCTTACGATAGGGTCGGTCGGTAATGAGCGCCTGATATACGTCGGAAATGGCCACGATGCGCGCGCTCAGCGGGATCTCTTCCCCTTTTAGGCCGATAGGATAACCTTGACCATCGTAGCGTTCATGATGGTAAAGAATAGCCGGAATAGCTCCGCGAAGACCATGGATCTCGCGCAAAATTTCCGTGGCAATCCACGGATGAGATTTGATGATTTCCCGCTCTCGTGGAGTAAGCGGCCCTTTCTTGGAAAGGATGCCCTCTTCGATGCCAACCTTGCCCAAATCATGTAAAACGGCGGCGCGCTTGACGTTTTCCGCCTCGGCATTAGGCAATTTCAATTCTGCGGCAATTTTTTCTGCCAAGAGCGATGTATCTTCGACGTGCCGTCCGGTATACGAATCTTTAGCTTCGATGGCCCGGGCAAACCCAAAAATCATCTCCAGTAAATCACGACTGAGCAAGCTGTTGAGCCTGTCTATTTTCGTCTTCAGCTCATCGACTGTGGGTTTCTTTTCTTTCTGCGTGGTCTCGATAACCGGCGATGCTTGGGAGCTCAATACGACTGCGTCGCCGCCTTTACGTTTCGCTGCTATCAGGCAGCGCTGCAAAGCGTTCATGACGTCCTTAATATTGAATATCTTATCTTCCGGAAACGATACCATACAGATACTCACTTTAAGGCGCAAGCTTACGCCCCCATATTTAAAACGGTGGGTGGAGATCCTGTTTTTGATCCTCGTGGCCGCCTTGTAGGTATCGATATTCGTCTGGTATGGCAGGATAATAAGAAACTCGTCTTCTCTCCAGCGGGCAAGAATATCTTCCTGGCGCAGATTGCTGCGTAATATCTCGGCCATTTCCTTGATGGCCGCATCGGCAAACTGAAGACTGTACATTTCATTGATCTGGCGAAAATGGTCGATATCAACAACCATGAAGGAAAGATGGTGCATATGTCTGCGGGCACGGCTTAGTTCCTGCTGTGCGCGACGTAAAAAATAACGCCAGTTAAAGCATCCCGTCAAAGGATCGACTAAAACAAGCTTTTCAAGCCTGCGATGCCTGTTCGAGAGTTCCCTTTCAAGGTTCCCGATGCGTACTTTAGAATCTAAAATTTGTTCGGCACGCTGCAGCTTAAAAAGAACGGCTTCTTTCCTGTCCTGATCGGTAAAATAATCAAAGAATTTCCGCGACTTCACGATAGCAATATTCTTTTTGTCTTCGCGGCAAAAATGGATAAGGCAGGTTTTACCGGGAAAATGAGAAGCATTGATATTTTTATGCGCTTTCAGGAAACTCTCGCTCAATACAACAAGCGAAAATCCTTCAAACTGGGGGCCTGCGGCTTTTGAGGTTATCACGCAAGAAAAAGGGAATGAATCTTTTTTTACGGTTCGCTTGGCGGTGCAGTAAAGAATTTGTCTCATAAGAAAAAAATATTATCACAATTAGCGTGTCTTTACAAGATAAAAAGAAAGCTCTCTATTGCATAATTACGGGATCATTACATGCCCGCGACTTTGGAATAGTTCTATCTCTTAAAGCCCTCTACCTCTTTAAAGATTATTCTTTCAGCGCTGCAGCGATTAATCCAGACCTGGGGCCCTGCGTTGCCGGCGTCAATACGCACAATTTCACTTTTTTTCTCCCAGGGCATTGCGATCAGGCTGATGCCGAGAAAAGAAATTTTCTTTAGAAGGGTATAGATTACCTGAGTAAGGATATCGCCATAGCAACCGCAGAAAACGATCGCATCAATCCCCCCCATGGCAGCGATACCTTCACCGATATATTTAAGTATTTGATTTTGATATACTTCAAACGCCACGTCAACCCGCGTATCGTTTCCATAGAGTTTTGCGAATTCCTGAAAACTTAGATTATAGCCGGTGATACCGAAGAATCCGCCCCTTTTTTTAAGGATTTCATCGATTTGAAAAAGAGAATATTTATACCGGTTCATCAGATAGAATACTATCCCCGGATCAAGATCGCCGCAGGTCGTAAGCCCCATAACCCCCTCCAGGGGGGTGTACCCTAAGCTAATCGTGCGTGGTTTTTCTTTGTATACGGAACATACGGTTGTCTGCTTGTCCAAAACAATAGAAATGATTTTCTTATTTGACGGAAAAAGCCTGCTGTTTGCTTCGTGAAATATCCCGTGAAAGCCGAACTTTTTTATACGATTGTCTTGATAGTACCCGGACGGTATTGCGTAATAGCGTTCTTCTTCGGGAAGACGCGTGAAAAACGAAGTTTCAAAGAAAACCGTTAAGGGTACATTTTTAAACGTTGCATAAAATACCTGCAGAATCTCTTTCACGCGGGGTATGTAGAAGGGAAAAAGACCGGTAAGTTTATCAAACGTTGCAAAAAACTGCGCATTGACGCGCGCGGGTCCATTAAAATAATCGCCGCCGAATAAAACTTTGAACGCAATCGTTTCTATCCGTCTACCTTTTGTGAAACGGCGGATTTCACGTCGTAAAGTATCGGGACGTACGCTCCCAAACGGCACATTAAGAAAAGAAACCGCATCTTCCGCGCCGAAAGCAGAAATCCTTAGTTCCCGTAATTTTGGCTCAACAACCAGAATCATGGCAATACTCCGTATATGCCTGCCGCGCAATCATGACTTCTTCGTTGGTAGGCACGATTAAGACCTTTGTTTGCGCGCCTGCTCCTGTAATATCGCATATGCCGCTTTTATATGCGTTACTTTTTACGACATCCATCTGGATACCCAGACATTGAAGGTTTGCGCAAATCTTTTCGCGCACCAACGGCATCCCCACTCCCAGTGAATCGGTAAAAATTAAAATATCGGCTTTCTTTAAAATGAGCGCATAAAAACTTACGTACTTTCGGGCTCTCTTTATGTACATATCGAACGCCAGCTTTGCCTGTCTGTTCTTGCTGATGATTTTTGCCACATCCCTTAAATCGGATGAAGCATTAAAAATACCCAATATGCCGCTTTTCTTATTCAGGATATCCTCTGCCTGGGCAGCACTAAAACCTTCCTTGAACATGATATAAAAAAGCAAGCCTAGATCCACGTCTCCACAGCGGGTATTCATGATAAGACCCTCCAGCGGAGTAAACCCCATCGAACTGTTTTTTGATTTTCCGGCCTCGATAGCGCAGACGCTTGAACCGCCGGTGCCCAGATGACAACTGATAATGCGTTGCTGCTTAGGGTCTCTCTTAAGATACCTGCAGGCTTGCCCCATAACGTACTGATGCGATATGCCGTGAAAACCAATTTTACGCAGACCGTATCGCGCAGCTAAACGCGCGGGGATCGCATACGTATAAAACTCCTTGGGAATACTGCTATGGAATGCGGTATCAAATACCGCAAATTGAGGAATGCTTGAGAAATCCTCATGACACAATTCGATAAGCTTATAGGAAATAGGGTTATGTATCGGGGCCAAGGCAAGCGTTTCTTCTAATTTTTTAAGGGTGCATTTGGTTATCCTTATCGTCCTCGTGAAAAGATTTCAGGATGCACGTAACGGTGCGCAAAGACGTCGAAGAAAATGCTTTTATCGTGACGACGATCTTCACGCAGAAGCTCAATCACCTTTTTAAATGCGGCAGCGTGATCGGGCAGATGCACGGCAATACTCCTCTCTGTGCTGCGCGCAACATGAGCGATCAGGGAACTGTCTTGGGTCTTAATGCCCAGTCTCTGCGCTTCTCCGGCCGCAAGCTCCTGCTCCTGCGGCATCTTTATGAGTTTGTACTTCAACGAAGAACTACCGCAGTTAAACACCAAAATGTTTACGCTGCTGTTTTCAGATCTCATCATCGCTCCAACCGAACGAAGGGATACCGATGGTCCGTTGTACTATCATGGTAAGGCCATACACTGCCTTTTCTATCGCCTGGGTGCTCATCGACTGCAGGCCGGAACTCATCTCTTCTTCACTGCCTGCGCCAAAACCGATAGTCGGAATGCCCCGTTCGCCAAAAGTATACGAACCTTCGGTAACAATCTTCTTCCAATACCCCACCGAGGAATCAAACCCGCATCCCCGCAGGGCCTCGAGTGAATGCATAACAAACGGATTGCTGCCCTCCATGATCCATGGTTTAAATTCTTTTTCAGAAACTAATTCAAGGCCGGTATACGTTTTTACCCTCTCTTTGGTCAACGTAGTATTTACCGAAACTTCCGCTTCGTTTTTGTAGATATTTTTCGCGATGGTTTTAGCTTTATTAAGGATAAGGTTTTCGTTCTCCTGCGGAATAAACACTCTGTCTACAATAACGCGAAACTCACTCGCTGTTTCGCACGGCTGCGCACCGGCATATCGGACGTCCTTTATCCTCAAACTGGAAGTACCGAGCGCATAATCACTGGGCATATTTCGCGAAACGTTCTCCAGCTCGTGAATCAAAGGAAACATCGCACCCAGCATATTGATCCCTTTATGCTCCATGAATTCCCTGCCCAGCCTGCCACGCACCACTATCTCATATTCCATTCTTCCCTTATGCCCTAAGTGCAGGTTAAAACCCGTGGGCTCGCTTAAAATGATACCTTTGATTTTTTTCAGTTTCGATTTCAGAAAATTGTCAAAAAGATACTTAATGCTGAGATCGCAGCATTCCGACCGCGGGACACAACATACGATAAGATCCCCCTCCAAAGGTACCAGGCTTCTCTTTAAACTTGCGGCCGCAAAAATTGAGCTGATGATACCTGCCTTGTACCTGATGAAATTACTGGCAAAATCGTTCTCCCCGGAAATTTGCGGGGTAATATCCATGTGGGAAATTATTGCCATCCCTTTCTTGCTATCGTAGCCTTTGATAATTCCAATGATGTTGCCGGCTTTATCCTTACAAATCGCGTCGAAAGAGAGGGCCTTCATCTGGGCAACGATATGCTCGCTGAATCGCGCAACGCTGTCTTTATCCAGATTAAAATCTGATATCTTTTTTGAGAACCGGCTCAACTGATCGTGTAACCCTGCTATTTTTTCTTTTGCACGCGCATACATTGTGCACCTCCTGTTAGGTATTGATTAACATTATTAAATATTAGTTAACACTATGGACAAAAAAATTTAGAACGTCGGCGGCGTTACCACCCAGACCGCTTCCGCTTTTTCCCTACCGATATTCTTAAACGCATGGGGGACACTGGAATTAAAATAAATGCTGTCGCCCTTACGTAAAACATAGACTGTTTCATTTAAACTTATTTCGATGGCCCCTTTAAGTACCAGAACGAATTCCTGACCAAAATGTTTATAGAGAGATTCCCCTGAATGGGCATGTTCATCGAGCCGGAACAACAACGGCTCCATCTGTTTATTGGCGTCAGGGTTCGTTAAAAGATAGATGTGCATTCCCTTGCTTGTCTCCTCCATGTATTTCCTGTCTTTCTCCGTTACTACAGGATTATCGGTTATTTGCTGCCCTTCGCCGATTAAACTTCCTACTGTCGTCTGCAGAGCGTCGGCAATATTCTTTAGACTTACCAGCGACGGCGAAGCTTTACCTGTCTCAACCTGCGAGAGAAAGCTTGCGCTCACGTCAAGTTTCTTTGCAAGCGTGCGCAAAGTAATACCTTTTTCCTCCCTTAATCTCTTTATGTTTACTCCTACTATTTTCATACACCCTCCATCTGTCGATTAAAACATACCATAGATTTTTTTAGTTGTCAAGTAGTATTTAACAAATATATTATAATTCAAGCTATACTTAACAGCACTTATTCCCTGCCTAATAAGTATTTCGCGCGACCCACTCGCGCAGAAAATCAATGGTATGGCTGATATTCGGCAGGCGGTATACTTTGCTTAAACCTACATATGCCACCAAACCCAGGAAGACAGAGACAAGCAACAAAAGCATGGCAATAAGAGAAGAAAAAAAAGCAGCCCGTAATGATTCCTGGAAATACATCCTCCACGATGTCGCCACCAGCTTTTTTTCTTTAAATAGAAAGGTCGTTGCTAAAAAGAAAATATTGAATGCGAGAAATACCGGAGCGAGGATCTTGATTGCGGCAATAAAAACGGCAACAACGAATGTTAATTGCTGCGCCATCGCTATTAAGACGATAGTCAGCAGCTCAAGCATCAGCAGCATAGCAAGTATCCAGATTACCACCAAATCTTCTTTGCGAAATTTAAGTTTTAATTTTTCCATAGACTGCAAAGGTGCATCTATTTAACCGTAAGAGTAAAAATCATCTTCCTGGCAGGAACAGCATTCTTTTCCCAGGCTCGTATATAGTTTAACGAAATTGTAGCCTTCCCTGCGCTCCGCGTCTTAAAGATAAATTTTTCTTTTCCGCCCGCACCTATGAGCTTACTATCATTGACGATATACTCG
>JAQUOR010000075.1 GCA_028717025.1 Candidatus Omnitrophota bacterium
GATCTAGAGAATGGGGCAGGAAACTTTTTCGTGCCGCGCCCTTGCATCATCATTTCCAGCTTCTTGGCTGGAAAGAGCCAAAGATAATCGTGCGTTTTTGGATCGTTTCCCTTATCTGCGCGGTCGCAACGTTATTGACGTTAAAGTTACGATAAACCGACGCTATAAAATTTGCTGCGTGCGTATCTGATAAAGTATTACATCGATGAATATTGAGAATTTTAAAAAAGTCTGCGTTGTCGGGTGGGGCAAGAGCGGCATATCTTTGTGCAACGTATTGCTCGCACTGAAAAAAGAAGTGCTTTTAACTGAAAGCAAGCCCAGGACAAGTTTTCATCCAGCCTTGATAGATAAATTTGCACAGTTTGGGGTAAAATTTGAGTTCGGCGCGCACACGGAAGATTTCATAAAGCAGGCGCAGCTCCTTGTCTTAAGCCCGGGCGTTGACCCGGTAAGTTCCCCTGCAGTCATGGCTGCGCGTACCTTAAATATTCCCTCTGTGGGGGAAGTAGAATTTTCTTTCTGGCTTACCAAAGCGCGGTTCATCGCCATTACCGGGACCAACGGTAAAACCACGACAACTTTCCTTACATACAGGGTGCTTAAGACCAAACGTAAAAGAGTCTTTTTAGGCGGTAACATCGGCATCCCGGTCTCATCTTTTATCCTACAGACTAAACCCGGGGATCTCGTGGTGCTTGAAATAAGTTCGTTTCAGCTGGAGACGATCATGGAATTTGCTCCGCATGTTGCGTGTTTGCTTAATCTTGAACCAAATCATCTGGACAGGCATCCGACGTTCAAGGATTACTACGAAGCCAAGATGAATATCTTCAGAAATCAGAAAGCGAACGATTGGGCAGTGCTTAACGGCACAGGAACTCTACGCGGCGATATCGAAAAACGGATAAAGTCAAACATCATTCATTTCTCAAATGAATTTCCTAACGAAAATTTTTCATGTATTTATAGAACTGCTACTATCTTCGGTTTAAGCAAAGCGGATTGCCTTTCCGTTTTCGCGCAATTTCGCGGTCTTCCGCACCGGTTGCAATCTGTCCGCGAAGTCGGGGGCGTGCATTTCATCAATGATTCTAAGTCAACAAACCCTTCTTCAACCATGTGGGCACTTAAAAGCATCAAGGGCAACGTTATCCTCATTGCCGGCGGCAAGGATAAGGGAGTTGACTATCAGACACTTGCGCCTTATTTAAAACGCGTTAAAAAAATTAATCTTATCGGTCAGGCAGCTGCGAAAATAAAAGATAGCCTTGGTACGCATGCTCCCGTAGAGATATTCCCCTCATTGGAAGATGCGGTTGCTGCTTCTTTTAAGGACGCTTCAAAGGGCGATACGGTGGTTTTTTCTCCTATGTGTTCGAGCTTTGACATGTTCTCGAATTACATGGATAGGGGCAGGAAGTTTATGGCAGTTGTTAATAAGCTCTAAAGTTTTATAATTGTAAATTTGTCTGTCGTGCAATCTTTAAGAATTCCGGTAACGGTAAGGGCAACGAAGCCTCCCGCCTGCAAAGGCATTCGGCGGGATCCCGCAGAGACTTTAGTCGCATGCGGGAGGTATCGGTAAACGGCTAACGGTTACGTCTTAAAGAATGATGTTTATTGGGTCGATAGCCATGGCCCAGTAGGCACCCTGGTGGGTAGCCGATAGACGAAACGGGCCTCGTAACCGTAGCCCAAAGACGCTATCTTTATTTTATTGATATATGCAGACCCTTGACCTTAAACGAGAGCGGCGATTCATCCTTTATACGGTTATTTTTTTAGCGTTCTTCGGCACGCTCATGGTATACGAATCTTCCAGTATTTACGCCTACAAGATCTCCAATGATTCTGCATATTTTTTTACAAGGCAGTTTATATATTTAGCAATAGGCCTGGCGCTGTTCTTTCTGATGCTTTTTGTTGACCTTGAGTTCTTGAGAAAATACAGTAAAGAATTTTTGGCCCTCACTATTATTTTACTTGTTGCCGTACTCATCGTCGGCAAACGTGCCGGCGGAGCGAGACGGTGGTTCCATTTCCCGTTTTTTAATTTCCAGCCTTCCGAGATGCTCAAAGTCACCTATCTGTTATATTGTGCGGAATATTTCAAACGCAAGGGTATCCTTATACGGTACTTTAAGGCCGGTCTTGCGCCGCTTGGGCTTATTTTAGGGGCAGTGTGCGTTTTTCTCATACTGGAACCGGATTTAGGGACTGCCATTTTCTGGGTTGTCTGGACCTTGCTTTTTCTTCTTTTACACAGGGCCCGGAAAAAACACCTCATACTCATTTTTTTGATAGGGACAGTATTTGTTTTTTTCTTAGTTGCTTTTTTCCCTTATCGTTTCAGAAGAATTACCGCATACCTTAACCCGTTCGCCGATCCGCGCAATACCGGTTTCCAGATAATCCAGTCTCAAATTGCGTATGGCGAAGGAGGGCTTTTTGGGGTGGGTCTGGGAGAGGGGAGACAAAAATTGTTCTTTCTTCCTGCCGCGCATACCGATTTTATTTTTTCTATTATTGCCGAAGAGTTTGGATTGGTGGGCGCCTTATCGCTTCTTTTTATATTTTTTGTATTGTTTAATAAGATGGTTGCTATCGCCAGAGAGTCTTGCGACGAATTCCGCAGGGGTATCCTCTGGGGCATTATTTTTATTTTTTTTCTGGAGGTGGTCGTTAACATAGGAGTGACCTGCGGACTTTTTCCTACCAAAGGTCTGCCGCTTCCGTTCATAAGTTACGGAGGAAGCAACCTTATAACGCATTTTATTCTTTTAGGCCTGTTTTTTAATGCATCGCGACATAACGAAGGAAATAATGAAAACGGTTCTATTAGCGTGTGACAGAAGCGGCGGGCATATTTTTCCGGCTTTAGCATTGGCAAAAGAACTAAGAAAGCGCCAGAAAGATAACGTACGGATATGTTTTTTTGCGACTTCTGCTTCCTTGAAATGCTATTGCGTACAAGAAGGCTTTCCCGTGCTCGGTAAGGCATTTTCTTTAAGAAACTTGCTGTATGAAGGTCTTTTTCGGTTTGTTGAAGCGTTCTACGTTATTGCCAAAGTACGCCCGCGCAGTATCGTCGGATTTGGGGGCAGGGATAGCTTCTTTCTGATTTTTTTCGGCTCCCTTTTTTTTATTGAAACGCTCATCTATGAACCGAATATAAAATTAGGAAAAGCAAACAAGATTCTCTCTTATTTTGTGAGAAAGGTTTTGGCTGGTTTTCAGGAAGGCTTTAAAAGCAGAAAGAAGTGTGTGGTGGGCATCCCGCTGCGGGAAAATATCCGCATCGTCAATAAGAAAGAAGCGCGCAGGGCTTTAGGGTTTACCGAGGAGCCGGTAATCTTTTGTTTCGGCGGAAGCCAGGGTTCTTCTTTTTTAAATAACGCATGCATGCGCTTGGTCAAGGAACTTTCCGGGAATTATCAGATTATCCATTTGACCGGCAAAAGAGAATACTTCCAAATTATGCAATTTTATAATACAATAGAAAAAAGAAAGTTCGTAAAGGATTTTTCTTATTCGGTAGAAACGCTCTACAGCGCTGCCGACGTGGTGATTTCCCGTTGCGGCGCATCTACCTTAGGCGAAATCGCATATTACCGCCTGCCGGCTATTTTGATTCCGCATCCACAGGCAGGGGGGCACCAGAAAGATAATGCGTTTTATTTTAAAGATCGCGGCGCGGCATTTGTATTCCTGCAGAATGAATTTTCATTTGAGGAATTTAAGCGTACGGCAGCGCAGATGCTTAGCGATGAGCGCCTGCGGGAAGAGCTTAAGGGTAATTTAGGAAAGATAAAACTGGGAGTGAACGTTGAAGAGTTTTGCAATAGCGTTGTTTCTTAGCGTTGCGTGTCTCAACGGTGCGTGCGCGCAGCAGGAACATATAAGAGAAGTGCGTTCCGAGCATTTCCTGGTTTATTATCCTGAAGGCGTGGATGAAAGTTATGCCCGTGGCATTGCCGATACGGCAGAAGGTTACTATCGGGACATCACTCAGGAGTTTAATCTAATACGTGATAAATTATGGTTATGGGAAAACAGGGCGAAAATCTTTATTGCCAAAGATGAACAGGATTATCGCACTAAGTACAAGTGTCCAGCCTGGTCGGGCGCGTGCGTTAATCACGAGGATAAAATGATTTATACCTATCCCGATCAGAAGCGTCGTTCTACGGTCTTTAGTCACGAATTGACCCATATTATTTTCCGGGAATATGTCGGCAGCGGTAGATTCCCCTTGTGGCTGGATGAAGCAGCGGCTACATATATAGAGAATAAATATGGGGGCAATAGCTATGAGAATCGCTTATTTATTTTAAAAAATGCAATGAGCGCTAATGGGTATATAAAATTTTCTGATTTAAACCAAATGAGTACTTCTAGTCTTGCTACGGCATCGAGAGAAACTGTGGATCTTTTTTATATTGAATCGTTTTCGATAGTGTCATTTATGGTAAAACGTTACGGCCGGGATAATTTTTCCCAGTTTTTATATTTTCTAAAAAACGGTTCTACGCTCGAAGAGGCGATCCCAAAGACTTTTCAATCCGTACGAACCATCGATGATCTGGAGGCACAATGGAAGAAGTTTTACACGGAATAAAAAATATCTATCTGGTAGGCATCGGCGGCATAGGGATGAGCGGCCTGGCACTGCTTTTAAAAGACAAAGGCTTTAACGTCAAGGGGTCAGATCTTGCAGAATCATATACCGTCCGGATGCTGCAGAGCGATGGCATCGCCGTAGACATCGGGCATAGAAGGGAAAATATTACCGATGGTTTGGACCTGCTTGTGCATTCCTCTGCGGTTAAAGAAAATAATCCGGAGATCATTGAAGCACGGAACAAAAAAACCAGGATTATAAAACGCGGAGAACTTTTAGGGATGTTATGTTCGGGGCAGCGTACGGTTGCGGTAAGCGGCAGCCACGGTAAGACCACGACAACCGCGCTCATCGGACACTTATTGACGCAGTTAGGCCATCAACCGGCGGTGTGCGTCGGAGGACTGCCGTTAAATTATTCCCGTAATGCCTGGTGGGGGAATGATTACTTTGTTATCGAAACCGACGAAAGCGACGGAAGTTTCCTTTATTGCGAGCCGTGGGTTTCTGTAATAACGAATATTGATCACGAACATCTTGATTATCATAAAACAATCGAAAATCTAAAAGAAAGTTTTCTGCAGTTTGCCTTGCATACTCACGGTAAGGTTTTCGGCTGCGGGGATGATGCCTCCGTCAGGAGTATCCTTGAGCGCGTCGGCGGTATATCCTACGGATTTAGCCCCGCTAATATGATTTGCGCACGCAATTTTCATTTTGACGGTGAGTTCAGCTGTTTTGACGTAACGATTGCCGGCACGTGCATTCCTGACGTAAAGGTCCCGCTTTTAGGAGAACATAATGCGCTCAATACGCTCGCAGTATTAGGGTTTTTCTTTCATTGCGGGTTTGATCTGAGTAAGGTAATCGAAGGATTAAAGACGTTTAAAGGGACAAAGCGGCGTTTCCAGATTAAAGAGCGCGTAGCAGGAGTAACGTTCATTGACGACTACGCGCACCATCCGACGGAAATCGGCGCGGTTTTAAAAGCGGCACGGTATTTGAATCCCAAACGAATAGTAGCGATATTCCAGCCTCATCGTTTTTCGCGTGTAAAATCTTTATGCAAAGAATTTTCCGGTTGTTTTTCTCTTGTTGATGAATTGATAGTGACCGATATCTATTCTGCGTCAGAGAAAAATAACGAAGGGATTGATGTTATGTTTCTTCTTGATGAGATAAAGAAGCAATTTCCCCGCAAGGTTTATTATGTCCCGAAAGAGAAACTTGTCCAAGAGGTCCCTCTTTGCATTGAAGAGGGAGATTTTGTCTTAGGATTGGGGGCAGGGGACATAAACATTGTCATGGAAGGCATCGTCAATGAGTATAAAAAAAATAGAGTTAAGACAGCACGTTGATCTTAAGGGGCTTACCACGATAAAGATCGGAGGTCCCGCGCGGCATTTTTTTGTTGCCCACAGCCGTGACGATCTAGCTGAGATTTCGAAGGACACAGGCGGTGCATGGTATCTTTTAGGAAGAGGCTCGAACCTCCTCGTTAAAGATTCGTGCATAGAGAAACCCGTTATAACGCTGGGGGAAGAATTTGATTACCTACGCGCGGACAACGAAACCCTTGAAGTGGGTGCTGCGACGCCCTTTTCGCGGGTTTTAAACCATTGTCTTAAGAGCGATTTAAGCGGGGTGCACAATTTAGCGGGGATCCCTGCTTCCTGCGGCGGACTTTTGCGCATGAATGCTTCTTCGTTTAAAAGAGAAATTTCAGCGTGCGTGACTGAAGTCGAAGCTATGGATAAAAGCGGTACCATCTCAAGAATAGCGAAAGAAGCACTTTTTTTCGGGTACCGCGCTTCGTCGCTTAAGGATTCTATAGTCTTGCGCGCGTGGTTTATCCTGCATCGTGATACACGAGTAAAAAATGAAGTGCGCAATTTTTTGAAGATACGTCGCGAAACGCAGGAGCTTAGTCTTCCCAGCTGCGGTTGTATTTTTAAAAATCCTCCCGGTACAAGCGCCGGTTTTCTCATCGAACAGTGCGGCTTGAAAGGATTGACGAAAAATGGCGCGCAGATCTCGCGTAAACACGCTAATTTTATTGTTAACGTAAAAAATGCTTCCTATGAAGACGTTGATTATCTTACTCGGTTCATCAAGGATAGTGTGTATAAGAAGTTTGGCATTATTTTGGAAGAAGAGATAGAACGATGGGGATAGAAAAAAGCATAAAAGCGCATAAGCCCATGAGCTGATAGGGACGCAATGCGTATTGACCCGTTTTTATGAGTCATAGAACAGGATATTTTATGGAGAAAAATTTAAACGGTATTAAAGTAGGTGTTTTGGGAGGAGGGGTTTCGAGTGAACGCGAGATTTCTCTCCAATCTGCCCGGCAGGCGTTTGCTACGTTTCGAAAGAATAACATTGAAGCGGTTTTTATCGATATAACCACGTCCAAAGAAGAAAAAGTGAAAGAAATGATAAATGCCGCAGGCATTGATGTTGCATTTATTGCGCTCCATGGCGAGTTTGGCGAAGACGGTAAAATCCAAGCGATCCTTGAGAGGCTTAAGCTTGCCTATACGGGGTCGGGGCCGCGGTCAAGTTTATGTGCGATGGATAAGATAATATCCAAAGAGATATTTTTGAAAAAAAATATTCCCACTGCTCCTTTTATCGTTTGTTCCAAGGATGAGCAGCGTAAGCCGTTCATTAAAAAATATCCGGTCGTGGTCAAGCCTTCATGTGCGGGTTCAAGCATAGGCATTTCTGTGGTTACTAAGGAAGAACAGCTTGAGAGCGCATTGCGCGAAGCATTTTCATTTCAGGACAGGGTGCTTATCGAGAGTTATATTCCGGGAAAAGAGTTGACCGTAGGCGTTCTTGAAGAAAGACCGTTGGGAGTAATAGAAATTGTACCTCAAGAAGGGTATTTTGATTTTAAGACCAAATATAGCGACGGTATGGCCCGATTTCTTGCCCCTGCACCTTTAAAGGGATCTGTGTATCTACGCGTGCAGGAAGTAGCCTTGCGGGCGCACCAGGCGCTTGGATGCAGGCATTTTTCGCGTGTCGATATACGTTTGGATGAAGAAGATGTCCCGTATGTTCTCGAGGTAAATTCTATACCGGGATTGACATCTCATAGCCAGATCGG
>JAQUOR010000076.1 GCA_028717025.1 Candidatus Omnitrophota bacterium
AAAAAAAACAGGAGTTTTAATTTTACGAGGCGGTGCGTTTAAACCCCGTACATCCCCGTATACCTTTCAGGGATTAGGAGAAGAAGGCTTAAAGATCCTTAAAAGTGTCGCCGAGGAGATCGGCATTTCGACGGTAACCGAAGTCATGGATACCCGGGACGTAGAATTAGTCGCACGCTACACCGACATATTGCAGATTGGCGCCCGGAATATGCAGAATTTTAGCCTTCTTAAAGAGGTCGGACAGACAAAGAAGCCGGTGATACTAAAGCGGGGCCTTTCTTCGACCATAAAAGATCTATTGATGAGCGCTGAATATATTCTTTCAGAAGGAAATTTTAACGTGATATTGTGTGAGCGCGGTATTCGTACTTTCGAAGATTTTACGCGCAACACTCTTGATTTAAGCGCTGTTCCTGCAGTCAAACAGCTTTCGCACCTTCCTATAATCGTTGATCCTTCGCACGCAGTAGGTAAATGGGGCATGGTTGCTCCGATGAGTAAGGCTGCAATTGCCTGCGGCGCCGATGGACTCCTGATAGAGGTACATCCCAAACCGGAGGAAGCCTTAAGCGACGGGCCTCAGCAGTTATTACCCAGCAACTTTGCAATGCTCATGGAAGATTTACAGAGTATTGCGAAAGCGGTAGGAAGAACGATGTGACGCGCCCGTTCGAGGCCTTGTTTATAATATGAAAACAATAAAAGAGATCAAAAAAGTAGCGATTGTGGGTGTGGGGATGATGGCGGGCTCAATCGCTCTGGAACTGAAAGCGTTATTCCCGCGCGTAGAGATTTGGGGTTTTGCCCGCAACCAGGCATCGTATTTAAAATTAAAAAAGCTGCACATCGTCGATGTTGTGGAAAAGGATCTGGAAAAAGTAGTAAAAAACGCAGACCTGGTAATTATGGGTTTACCGGTGTATCTCATTATAGAGTACTGCCGTGCTATGGGCCCCTTTTTAAAGAGCGATGCTGTTGTGTTCGATCTCGGCAGCACTAAAGAGCTGATAGAGAAAAGCGTCAGAAAATTTCTGCCTTCAGGCGTGGGGTTCGTCGGTTGCCACCCTTTATGCGGCAGCGAAAAGAGCGGCGCACGGTTTGCGCGGCGTAACCTTTATAAAAATTCCTTATGCATAATTACCTCACCTGCGAAAAACAGCGCAACCAGATTTGTTAAAGATATTTGGAAGGCTTTAGGTGCGCGCGTAGTATTTCTTTCGGCTACCCGGCACGATACGATACTTGCGCGGGTTTCGCACCTGCCGCACATTATTTCATTTTCCATTACTCATTGCGTACCCCACGCATACTTAAAGTTCGGCCCGCCGAGCCTTAAAGATTTAACGCGCATATCGGATTCGCCCGCCAATGTCTGGACTGATATTTTTCTTTCCAATAAAAAGAATATTACACGCGACATCCGTTCCTTTATAAAGGTTTTGCAACAATTTCAAAAAGCGACAGACGCGGGGGATTCTTTACAACTGGCTCGGCTCATTACGAAAGCTAACATCAAGCACAGATACTTTTTATGATTATTGCGATAGACGGCCCCGCTGGTTCAGGAAAAACTACCGTTGCCAAACGATTAAGCGCGCAACTCAACATTTCTTACCTCGACACGGGTGCAACCTACCGGGCATTAACGCTTAAAGCACTTACCATGGGGGTGAATTTAGAGGACGAAGCAGCGCTGGCGCACATTGCCAAGACCCTCAATCTAAGAATCGAGAAAGAAAAGATCTACCTTGACGATAAAGACGTGCGCAACGAAATACGTACCCCCCTTATCGACAAGAATATATCGGCGATTGTCGCGCATGCATCGGTACGCGAAGTAATGGTCGATCTGCAAAGACGTCTGGCAAAAAATAACGATTTTGTAGTAGAAGGTAGAGATATCACCACCGTTGTTTTTCCCGGCGCAGAGTTTAAATTTTATCTTGATGCGGATTTTACGGTGCGCAGCCTTCGGCGTTTTGCTGAATTGCAACAAAAGAATGCGGGTATTGGTTTAGAGGAATTGAGCAAGGACCTACAGCAAAGAGACGATAGTGATAAAAACCGCAAGGTCGGCCCCCTACGCTTAAGCCCCGACGCTACCTACATCGATACGACACACTTAAATATTGATGAGGTTATTGCAACCCTTGTACGGTTAATACAAAAGTAAATGCTATGGAAAATAACCAGGGACATATAAGAAATTTTTGTATCATCGCGCACATCGATCACGGTAAATCCACGCTCGCCGACAGATTCCTGCAGCTTACCGGTGCGATAGAGGAGCGTAAACTATCCGAACAGATGCTTGATAGCATGGAGTTAGAGCGCGAGAGAGGCATTACCATTAAGGCAAAGGCCGTGCGCTTAAAATTTCCCTATCAGGGCAAAGAATATATTTTAAATCTCATTGATACGCCGGGTCATGTTGATTTTACCTATGAAGTAAGTAAGTCGCTTAAAGCCTGTGAAGGGGCGATTCTTTTGGTTGATGCTTCACAAGGAGTTGAGGCGCAAACGGTTGCGAATTTCTATCTGGCGCTTGAGAGCAATTTGAAGATCATCCCTGTGATCAACAAAATAGATCTACCCAACGCTAACGTTGAGCGGACCACGGAACAGCTCTGCGATATCTTCGGCTTTAAAAAAGAGGAAATCACGCTTGTCTCGGCAAAAGCAGGCAGCGGCGCGCAGGAAGTTTTAGAAAGAGTAATCAAAGAAATGCCTGCGCCTGAAGGTGAGGAGAACGCTCCCTTAAAGGCAATCCTTTTTGATTCGATGTTTGATTCTTACCGCGGTGTCGTGCTTTTCCTGCGAGTCTTTGACGGGAAACTAAGCGTGGGGGATACTATCCTTTTTATGCATACTAATAAGACTTATACTATTGAAGAAGCCGGCGTATTTTTGCCCGCAGCGCAGAAGAAAGATAATCTTGCCGGCGGTGAAGTAGGATACATCTGCTGCAACATGCGCAATCCCGAAGAGGTGGATCTGGGGGATACTATCACGTTTCCTGCTAACCCGACGCAGAAGCCCTTTGAGGGATATAAAAAAATACCTCCGATGGTTTTTTGCGGCATATTTCCTTCTAATCCCGCAGACTACCCGCTTTTACGTACGGCAATAGAAAAATTACGTTTGTCTGATCCTTCATTTGTATTCGAGCCGGATAACTTAGGAGCGCTTGGATATGGGTTTCGTTGCGGCTTCCTTGGGCTTTTGCACATGGAAATCGTGCAGGAGCGGCTTGAGCGCGAATTTAATTTAGACCTCATTCTTACTTCTCCTAACGTAATGTATAAGGTTAAAAAGAGGGATGGTGAAGCAATCGATGTCGCGACCCCTCACGATCTTCCTGATCCCTCGAGCATAGAAGAGGTATCGGAGCCCTTTGTGAAAGCAACCATTATTGCTCCTATTGAAGAACTCGATTCCATATGCGAATTGTCAAAGGGCCGCAGAGGTACCTTTATTAAGATGGATTATCTTGGCAAAGACCGTTTAAGCATCGTGTTTGAACTGCCGCTGGCTGAGATTATTATTGATTTTTACGATAGAATAAAGTCATTGACCAAAGGTTACGGATCGCTGGATTATGAATTTATCGGGTATCGGCCGACTGAAGTCGTAAAAATCGACATACTTTTAAATCATAAAAAAATCGAGGCATTTTCTATACTCGTGTATAAAGGAAAAATGGATATAAAAGCGCGCGCAGTGGTGGAGAAGCTTGGAGAATTGATCCCGCGCCAGCAGTATGAAATAAGTATTCAGGCAGCCATAGGCGGCAAGATCATTGCGTCCGAACGAATTTCGGCACTGCGTAAAAACGTGACTGCGAAGTGTTATGGAGGCGATATCTCCCGTAAACGTAAACTCTGGGAGAAGCAGAAAGAGGGCAAGAAAAGAATGAAACAAGTAGGTAATATTACCATTCCCCAGGGAGCGTTTTTGGAAGTTTTACGATCCGCGGCTTGAACTTTTTTAGTTTTAGTGTATGATTATAGACCATGGATGAACGAAAACAAAAAGTAAAACAGCTGATCAAGGAGTGGGGCGAGTCGATCGTCGTTGCGGTAGCGCTTGCGGTATTTGTGCGTACCTTTTTCTTCCAGATTTACAAGATACCCACTACTTCAATGGTCCCTACGCTTATGCCGGGAGACAAGATCTTTGTAAGTAAACTTGTCTATGGGCCCAAAGTTCCTTTTACCTCTCTTCGTATCCATGGCTTCGGACATCCGCGCCGGGGAGACGTGGTGGTTTTTGTCCCTCCGCACGACAGGAAAAAATTCTACATAAAACGATTGATAGCTATCGCCGGCGACCGTCTCCTCATTAAAGACGGAAACCTTTACCTTAACGGAAAAATAGTGGCTGATCCGCGGATCGCGCGCAATTATTATTATAACCAGGGTGATTTCGGCAAGGACGATCAGGAGTTTACGATTCCGCCCGGGAAATACTTTTTACTCGGTGACAACAGCATTGCATCTGCAGACAGCCGGTTTTGGGGTTTTGTCGACGAACCGGACATCGTCGGTAAAGCAATTTTCTTATGGTGGCCCGCGAAAAGAATCGGGATGATAGAATAGACTATTTACCGGCCATGCATTTGTAAGAGAATGTAAATATGAGTTTTGCGGATAAATTATCGTTATTGAGGATTTTACTTATACCCGTCTTCGTTTCCCTCCTTTTTTATTACAACGCACAACATCTCTATTTAAAATATGTTATTGTTTCGATTTTTACGCTCGCTGTCCTGACCGATTTTTTTGATGGTTTTGTCGCGCGCCTAAAGAAAGAAAAGTCGAAAATCGGAGAAGTCATCGACCCCTTGGCGGATAAGTTGCTTCTTTTAACCGCCTTTATCTGCCTCTACGGTTTACGACGGACACTGCCTTTCAATGCGACAAATTCCATTCCCCTCTACGTGGTATTGGTAGTCGTCAGCCGGGATCTGATTATACTTTTAGGAGTGCTTATCCTGTATTTTTTAAAAATCGAGATCCCCATTGCGCCTTCTGTCTGGGGAAAGCTGACCACATTTTTCCAGATGTTCACCATTTTGTGTGTGCTTATAGATATTCCCGTGGTAATCCCTTATATCTGGAACTTAGCAGTAGCTTTTACGCTTGTTTCAGGAATTGGGTATTTTATGCGAGGAGTACGTGCTATCAATGTTAAAACTAATTCTACCCGCCCTTAGCTATTGTTCCGGCAGTATCCCCTTTGGATTTATTATTACACGCTGTGTCAAAAAAATCGATATCCGCCAGTTTGGTTCCGGCAATATCGGCGCCACCAACGTCGTAAGGGTTTTAGGCAAAAAATGGGGCATTGTTGTGTTTGCGCTCGATTTCCTAAAATCGTTCATACCTATACTGCTGGCACGATTTATTCTGTCCCTTGCATCCAGCGATAATTATATTTTTGTCCTTATGGCCATTGCAGCGGTCTGCGGGCACAGCTGGACTCCTTTTTTAAATTTTAAAGGCGGTAAGGGGGTTGCCACAAGCTTAGGGGGCATGGTAGCCTTAAGTTTTATCTATCCAAAGCTCTCTATTGTTATCTTCATTGCTCTGGTTGCGTTCGTCGTCGTTTTTTATATTTCCCGCTACGTTTCCCTGGCTTCGCTTATCGCGGTTAGCGTATTTTTTATAGTATCAGTGGTAATTTTGAAAGAAATCGAGCTTAAAATTCTTTCGTTTTTTCTTTTTTCCCTCATTGCCATCCGCCATGCAAAAAATATTAAGAATCTGCTCGCTAAAAAAGAACAGCGTTTCTAATCGCAAAATTAAAATATTTGTTCACTTTTTGGAGAAAAAATACTATTTTTACACCGCAAAGAACGCAAAGGGAGCAGAAAGGCATAAAAAAGCAGCAGAATGTCTTTGCGCTTTTGCGGAATTTCGCGGTTTTGCGGTGTAGAAAGGGATGCTTTCAATCTAAACATTTCAAATCAAGAATGTCATTTTTTCTGCCGTTTTTCTTAGTGTTTGACAGCACAAAAAGCCAAAGGTATAATCGAATAAAATTAGAAGCGGAACAACGCAGAACAAAACGTCCGCCTCAGCTTAAGCTGAGGCGAGATCTCGCCGAAGGCGGACGGAACAACACAGACGGCGTAAACCCGCGTAAATATCCGCTTCTATTATTTAAAGGAGGAGAGATGAAAGAGCAGACGAAAGATAAGAACGTTTCAGACAATAAAAAGAAAGCATTGGAATTAGCCCTTTCGCAGATAGAAAAGCAGTTCGGTAAGGGCGCGATCATGCGTTTAGGCGAGGGGGTCAGGCTCGATATAGACGTTATTCCCTCAGGAATTATCTCTCTGGATAAGGCTTTAGGAGTAGGAGGTTTGCCTAAGGGAAGGGTCGTTGAGATTTTCGGTCCTGAATCAAGCGGAAAGACAACCCTGACTTTAAGCATCATCGCGCAGGCGCAAAAACAAAGCGGTGGTACGGCAGCCTTTGTGGATGCGGAACACGCTTTTGACCCAGCGTATGCAAAGATCATAGGTGTTAACTTAGATGACCTTCTCATCTCGCAACCCGATACCGGGGAACAGGCCTTAGAGATCGTTGAGACGCTGGTACGTTCAAACGCCATCGATTTAGTCGTCGTTGATTCGGTAGCAGCGCTTGTGCCGCGTTCCGAAATAGAGGGGGAAATGGGAGATGCGCAAATGGCGCTCCAGGCGCGCCTGATGAGCCAGGCTTTACGGAAACTTACCGCTGCTATCAGCAAGTCGAAAACATGCGTGGTTTTTATCAATCAGCTGCGCGAGAAAATAGGGGTGATGTTCGGAAATCCCGAGACAACCACCGGAGGAAGAGCCTTAAAATTTTATTCTTCGGTGAGGATTGATTTGCGCAGAATCGGCTCGGTAACTGCCGGGGATGAAATAATAGGCTCGCGCGTAAGAGCAAAGATCGTTAAAAATAAGGTAGCTGCGCCGTTTAAAGAGGCGCTTTTTGAAATAATGCATACTGAAGGTGTTTCAAAGGTCGGAGCGCTTATCGACGCTGCTGTTGATGCGGGGATTATCAAAAAATCAGGGAGCTGGCTATCCTACAAAGATAAAAACCTTGCGCAGGGCAAAGAGCAGTTACGCACACTTTTAAAAGAGAACGAGACCTTGCGACAGGAATTGGATGATGAGGTGCGTAAGGGAATCTTAGAGCCCGCAGCTCAAAGCGAAAAAGAAGAAGAATAAAAAATATCATTGCAAAAAGAGCTTTGATGCTGGTTCCGGGTATAGAGAAACGTTAAGGACCTTAAGTGGACGAATATACGAAAGCGCTTAATTATGCGTTTCTTCTTCTCAAATACAGGTCCCGCAGCAGGCACGAGATAGTTTTCCGCCTTGAGCGTAAAAAATATTCGAGTAGTCTGATCAAAAAGGTATTAGATCATTTAGAGGAATACCGCTACATTAGCGATGCAGAGTTCGCAAGAGCTTTCATCGCGCAAAGCGTTGCAAAAGGGTATGGTAAAAGAAGGATCGAATGCAGCCTTAAAAAATTAGGGGTTTCAGGGGAAACCGCCGGGCCTCTCTTAAAATCACTGACGGAAGATAAAAGCAAAATACGCGACATAATAGCAAAAAAAATAAAATACTATAGAGGCAAAAGAAATGTCGCAGCTAAAATAATGCGGCATTTAGTTGCGCGTGGATTTGGCTAC
>JAQUOR010000077.1 GCA_028717025.1 Candidatus Omnitrophota bacterium
AACATCAGATCATTGAGCGCTTCTTGACAAACTTGCCGGTACGCTTCAATCTCGCGCAGGGTGACGTACGCGCACAGGGTGTCATCATAGAAATCGAAGACGATACTGGACGGGCGCTGTCCATACAACGCGTAGAATATAAAAAAGGCAATTAAGCCTAAAGGGTAGATGCTGCTATTCATAAAAGCTCTCTCTATGAAAAGGCGGATAACGGTGCATAAAAGAGGAGGAGCGCTATGAGCTGGGAAGGAATAGAAAAAAGAAGGTTTGTGCGCGCTAATTTCCCTTGTGAAATTGTTATTTTTGCTCCCAAAGAGCACACAGTTTCCACGCACACCGAAAATATTGGCGCCGGCGGGGTACGCGTCATCATCGAAGAAAGACTGGAAATCGATTCTTTCGTACGCCTACAGCTTTATCTCTACGAAGAAAGGGAACCGATCACCTGCGAAGGAAAAATAGTCTGGATGGTCGAAAAAGAAAGTCAATACCGTAAAAATCTGGTCTTTTTTGATACCGGCATAGAATTTCATACCATGAAAGAACCGGATCGGATCAGAATAAAAAATTTAGTAGAAGCAATTGTGTTGGGGAAAAAATGATTTTAGATACAATAGCTACACCCGCCGATTTAAAACGTTTAAATCTTAAAGAACTTGAAAGCTTAAGCGCCGAGATCAGGGGTTTGATCATCGATGTCGTCTCCAAAAAAGGAGGACACCTCGCTTCATCGCTTGGGTCAGTGGACTTATGTATCGCGTTGCACTATTGTCTCAATACTCCCGACGATTCATTGCTCTTTGACGTCGGACATCAGGCATATGCGCATAAAATCATTACGGGCAGAAGCGATTCCTTTACGACACTGCGGGAGTACAAAGGCATCAGCGGATTTCCTAACTGCCAGGAGTCGGCTTTTGACGTATACACCTGCGGTCACGCTTCTACGGCAGTTTCTTGGGCGCAAGGCATTGCTGAGGCAAAACGCCTGAAACAAGAAACCTCCAAAACGGTTGCAATCGTCGGCGACGGAGCGTTGACCGGCGGCATGTGCTTTGAAGCCCTGAATAGTTGCGGTCACGCCCAGAGCGACGTTCTCATTATCCTTAATAATAATGAATTAAGCATCGCGCCGTCGGTAGGCGCGCTGAGTAATTACCTTAATAAAATCATCTCTGCGCCGGTATATAACCGCATTAAGAGTGAACTGGAAACCTTTTTAAAACATTTCCAGGTAATAAAAAAATTGTCCCCCACGGTACGAAGATTCGAAGAGGCTCTCAAAGGCTTAATCGTACCGGGAATATTTTTTGAAGAACTGGGATTCCGTTATTTCGGACCTTTCGACGGTCATAACCTGGAAACACTTATCCCTACGTTAAAAAATGTTGTAAGCTTAAAGGGTCCGCGGCTTTTGCACGTAGTCACTAAAAAAGGCAAGGGCTATGTGCCTGCGGAACGTAACCCCGAAGATTTTCATAGTGCGGTCCCTTTTGCAATAGATTCAGGAAATCCTCTTAAAAATCCTAAACATTCTTTCGGAGAAATTTTTGCCAAAAAGCTCATCGCGCTTGCAGAAGTTGACGAACGCATCACCGCAATTACCGCGGCAATGCCCAAAGGTACGGGTCTTAATCTTTTTGCGGATAAATTTCCACGGCGCTTCTTTGATGTGGGAATTGCTGAAGGACATGCGGTAGGTTTTGCCTCCGGTCTTGCCAAAAAGGGCTTGAAACCGGTCGTAGCTATTTATTCTACGTTTTTACAGCGAGCGTTCGATCAAATCATCCACGACGTGGCTCTGCAAAATTCGGGCGTCATCTTTGCCATTGACCGCGCAGGAACGGTAGGTGAAGACGGTCCGACACATCATGGGGTGTTCGACATAGGCTATATGCGCATAGTCCCGAATATGGTATGCATGGCTCCGAAGGATAAAGAAGAAACCGAAGACATGCTTTCTTTGGCACTTACTCTTGAATCTCCGGTAAGCATCCGTTACCCTAAAGGAGAAGCCTATTCCTTAGACAAGCGGCAACCGGTTGAACTGGGAAAGGCAGAAATACTGCGTGAAGGTAAAGATGTCTGTATTGTCGCAGTGGGCTCAATGGTAAAAACTGCCCTGGAATGCGCAAATGTGTTAGACGAATCGGGAATACATGGTGCGATAGTCAATGCGCGGTTTATAAAACCTCTTGATGAGGATTTATTAAAAAACATAGCGGGCACCTTTAGCCTGATCGTCACCATCGAAGAAGGCAATTTACATTGCGGCTTCGGTAGTGCAGTTTTGGAATTTTACGATAGAGAAGAGCTCTCCCAGAGCATAAAACTTATCAGGGCGGGTTTCCCTGACGAGTTTATTCCTAATGCATCAAGAGAAAATCTTTTAAAAATGTACGGACTTGATGCGCGCTCCCTGGCCAGAAGAATTAAAAAAATACTGCTTAAGGAAGAAATCGTATGGCAGAGGTCACGGTAAAGAAAGATTCGTGTAAGGGCTGCCGGTTATGCATCATCTATTGCCCTGCACAACATCTCGTATTATCATCAAAACTAAACAAAAGAGGGGTTAGGTTTGCCCAAATCAAAGAAGGAACGCAATGCACGGGGTGTAGCTTTTGTTTTCTGATGTGCCCGGACTCCTGCATTAAAGTCATTACGGAAAAAAAAGAGCCGAACGCACGCAAGGCTGCGAGTACTCCTCATACTCTCTGATTTCCGATTACCGCCATCGATAGTTACGAAAACTATGAAAGAAAAAAAATCCTCAAAAATATTGCTTTCCGGAAACGAAGCAATGGGCGAAGCAGCCGTAAGGGCTGGGTGCGCATTTTATGCCGGTTATCCCATAACGCCGCAAAACGAATTAACCGCCTACATGGCCAAGAGAATGCATCAGGAAAACCGTATTTTTATCCAGGCGGAAAGCGAACTGGCGGCAATCAATATGGTTTTCGGAGCTTCCGCCGCGGGCATGCGCGCAATGACTTCTTCTTCGAGCCCCGGAATTTCTTTAAAACAAGAGGGTATTTCCTATATGGCGGGAGCGCAATTGCCCGCAGTTATCATTAACGTCATGCGCGGAGGTCCGGGATTGGGGAACATCGCCTCAAGCCAAAGCGACTACTTTCAGTCGACGCGCGGAGGAGGCCATGGCGATTATTTCACGCCGACATTTGCGCCGGCAAACACTCAGGAGGCAGCACACCTGACAATGCTCGCATTCGATATAGCTGATTATTACCGAACTCCCGTATTGATTTTAGCCGACGCCATCATCGGGCAGATGATGGAGCCGCTTACGATGCCTGCAAGAAGCGGTTTTACGAAAAAACTTCCTGCAAAAACCTGGACCTTAAGCGGGGCCAAGGGAAGAGCCCCCAATATTGTACGCTCTTTCTTTTTACCGGAGGGAGTACTTGAGGCTTACAATGAAACTTTGCGTAAAAAATGGGAAACAATAAAAAAGAACGAACAACGATACGAGACGTATCGTACCGACGATGCCCAATGTCTCATTATAGCCTACGGTTCCCAGGCACGCATCGCAACCGAGGCAATCGATACGTTACGAAAGCAGAACATAAAAGCCGGGTTGTTTAGGCCGATAAGTTTATGGCCCTATCCGGAAAAAGGATTGCAGGCCCTTGCCAAAAAGATAAAAAATATTTTCGTCGTAGAACAATCCTTAGGCCAAATGGTAGAGGATGTGCGCTTAAGCGTACCGCAGAAAAAAATTAATTTCTTCGGAAAAGCAGGAGGCGGTATCCCCAGACCCGATGAAATTGTTCTGTACATAAAAAAACATATATGAGCGAAAAATCTCAAATTTCTGCCTTAAAAGAAGCAACGACGCACTACTGCCCCGGCTGCGGTCACGGCATATTGCACCGCCTCGTTGCGCAGGTTATCGATGAACTTAACCTGCGCGAAAAAACCGTAGGCATTGCTCCGGTGGGCTGCGCAGTAATTGCTTATGATTATTGGCATTTTGACTGTTCGGAAGCTGCTCATGGAAGAGCCCTTGCGGTCGCTACTGCGATAAAACGATGCAGGCCGCAACTTGTGGTATTTACGTATCAGGGTGACGGTGATCTAGCTTCGATCGGTCTTGCAGAAACCATGCACGCAGCTAACCGAGGAGAGCATTTAACCTGCGTTTTTGTCAATAATGCCTGCTACGGCATGACCGGCGGACAGATGGCACCCACGACACTCGTAGGACAGAAGACTGCGACAACACCCTGGGGTAGAAACCCGAGCAACGGCGACGGCTGGCCGTTGAAGGTCAGTGAGATACTGGCAACCCTGGAAGGTGTAGCATATGCTGCGCGCACCACCATCACAAATCCGCAGAATGTATTAAAAACCAAAAAATGCATTAAAAAAGCGTTTACCAACCAGATAGAAAAGAAAGGCTTTTCCATTGTAGAAGTCTTAAGCCCCTGCCCCACAGTGTGGCAGAAAGAACCACCGCAGGCCATGAAATGGATCGAAGAAGAAATGACAAAAGTGTTTCCCTTGGGAATCATTAAGGACAGATAAATTTAGTTCATAAGCTCCTAAGCTGTTAAGCTCATAAGGAAAACACTTAAGAGCCCAGGAGCTAATGAATTTAAGAGTTGAATATAAATAATATGACAGTTGAGATACTACTATCGGGATTTGGCGGACAGGGAGTGATGAGCTTAGGCAAGGCTTTAGCGACTGCTGCGCTTAGCGAAGGGAAGTACTCTCTTTATTTTCCTTCTTATGGAGCTGAAGTAAGAGGAGGGACTGCCTATTGTTTCGTAAAAATTGCCGATACGGTTGTCGCCTCGCCGTTGATCGAAAACCCGGATATCGCAATTATTTTAAACCAACCCTCATTGGATAAATTCGAAAAAGGGTTAAAAAAAGGCTGCCTTTTAATCGCCAATGCAGATCTTATTACGCGCAAACCCGTACGGGGCGATATTAAAGCGGTGTTGGCCCCTCTTAACGCGATAGCGCTGGAATGCGGTAACAGCAAAGTGGCAAATATAGCGGCTCTGGGAATTCTTATCACGCTTATACCCGGTCTTCTTAAAAAAGAAACGATTATAACGCTTCTTAAAAAAACGTTTTCTTCCGGAGAGCTTTTAGAACAAAACATAAAAGCATTGGACAGGGGAATCTGCTACGCCGCTCAACATAAGGAGTAATCAATGGTCAAAGTTCGCTTCGCACCCTCGCCGACAGGATATCTGCACATCGGCGGAGCACGCACGTGCCTTTTTAACTGGCTCTATGCGCGGCATATGCAGGGAAAATTTATCCTGCGCATCGAAGATACCGATGTGCAACGTTCAAAAAAAGAATATCTCGATGAGATCCTTGAAAGCATTCGCTGGCTGGGTATGGATTGGGATGAAATTTATTATCAGTCGCAACGCTTTGATCTCTATCAACAGTACGCGCAAAAACTCATCGATGCAGGCAAAGCATACAAGAGGGAAGGTGCGGTCTTTTTTAAATACGAATTTGCAAAGATAGAAATAAACGACCTCATCCGGGGACAAATTGTTTTTACGGAACTTCCCAAAGAAGAGGAAGTTATCATAAAAAGTGACGGTTCACCGACCTATAACTTTAGCTGCGTCGTTGATGACGCGTTAATGGGATTGACGCTTATCATACGAGGCGAAGACCATATTTCTAATACTCCCAAGCAAATATTGATGTATAACGCGCTTGGGCTTACCACTCCTGATTTTGCGCATGTGCCCTTGATTTTGTCTCCCGACGGAGGTCGCCTCTCAAAACGATTCGGCGCCACCTCCATTCGTGAATACAAAGAAGAGGGCTATCTTTCGCAAGCGCTGGCCAATTATCTAACGCTATTGAGTTGGTCCCCGGGTAACAACCGTGAAATTATTTCTCTGAGGGAGACTTGCGAAATTTTTGACATAAAACATGTTAACAAAACCGGGGCGGAATTTTCTCTGGATAAATTAAGCTGGATAAATTCTGAATACATCAAAGCAACAAACGTCAAAGATTTAAGCAAAACGTTGACGGATTACCTGGCGGGCAAAAACTTTCTTCCTGCACATACTCAAGAAGAATATCTGGAAAAAGTAATACTGCTTTTCCATGATCGCCTTACGAAACTCTCTGATTTTATTGACAGAGCGCGATTTTGCTTTTATGATGATTATGGATACGCAGACGATACCCGCGAGATATTGCAAAAGAATCTCTCCAAAGAAATTACTGCTTTAACGCAGGCAATGACAGGGTTGCAAGAATTTACCAAGGTTACGATAGAGACTGAATTCCGTGCAACGGCGACGCGTGTAGGCTTAAAAACGAAGGACCTGGTACATCCGGTACGCGTTGCTCTAACCGGAAAACGAGTAGGTCCGGGGTTGTTCGAAACCATGGAAGTGCTCGGGAAACAGGAAGTAGTAAAGCGGCTTAACCGGCTTATAACGTATTGGCAAAGCGTTTAAGTTAATTTCCCCGCCTTACGTCGGTAAAATTAAGGAGGCCTAATGAAAAAAACGTGTTTTCTTCTTGTTGTATTTATGGCATTACTTTCTTTATCCGGCTGCGCCACAGTAAGTAATACATCGGAAGGTTTAGGCAAAGGCGTTTCGGAAGATTTAAAAAATACCTGCAACAACGTAAAGCGCTTTGACGCCTGGTTACGCGACAAAGCCTGGTAGACGACTGAAGGGCTACTGCCCGGAAGGAATGCCGGAACATACCTTGTGAGTTATATAGATGGTGAAGGCCGGCTGGAGGACTCCTGTCCGGAAAAAGTGCGAAATATTCCTCAGCGTATTATTACGGTAATTTTTGCGTTTTCATCAAACTATTCCTGCTGTTTGACTTTCCGCATTATCCCCGCTTGTAAGCATTTTAAGCCTTGACCTAAATTTTGTTGGTAGTATTATTATTTTATATCGTTGAAGAGCCTCTATCCGATACAGGAAATAAAAGGAGGGACTCATGAAACTTTTTATTTTTGCCTGCGCGGTATCTTTATTGCTGCAAATAAACGTAGTGGCCGAAGATTACAATGAAGCGTGTAAAAAAGAATGCGGCTTTATGACAAAGGACTGTCAGGCGTATACGGAATGCCGGGTCGCTTATTCAACCTGCCTGGAAAGTTGCATGCAACGCCATGTGTGGGAAAAAGTAGCAACGTCTTTGGATAAATTAGGTGTCGTACTTGATAAACACGCCAAGGAAGAAGTCAAACAGAACGAAGCCATCGAAGAGTTACAGAAATCATATTCTTCTGTGCCGCTTATTACCGAAACAACCGTTGATCAAACCTCTGTCAGTCAGACCGCTCCTGCGCAGCCGGAAAAAACAGAAGATGCATCGGGAAGCTTTAACATGACGTACTAAAAAGCTACTCAGGAAAGCATATGCTAGAGCCTTTGGCTTTACAGCTTATCGCCTTAAGTTTGTACCTCCTGTGCATGGGCTTTTGTTTCTGTGACGGTTTTAAAATGCATACAGGCAGGAAACTTATCTGGTTTGGAACCTTTGCCGCAATAAGCATTTATACATTTAACGCCTTGCATGAATTCAATTTAGCGCTTATCCTTCCCGTACCGTCTCTTCTGGCAATACTTCTTGCCAGTTTCGAAAGACGTAAGGCAATCTTAAAAGAAGCTCAACAAATAACGGCGCGCCGGAAGGAGCGCGAAAAAAAAGCA
>JAQUOR010000078.1 GCA_028717025.1 Candidatus Omnitrophota bacterium
CTTCCCGTTGACCGTACGTAAAACAATAAATACCTTTATGCGTACCCAGCAGTTTGCCGTTTACATGCCGGAGAGCACCCTGGTAACGGGCAGCATCCTGGATGTGTTGAGAGATAAATTTCGAGTAAGGTCTTTCTGTCACAAAACAAATGTCCTGGCTTTCTTTTCTTTCCTTAAAAAGCAGTTTTTCTTGAAGTGCGATATTCTTTACGCGTTCCTTGGTATAATTACCTAAAGGGAATATCACATGGGGCAGCACATGCGGGTTTATCAGGCTGAGAAAATATTCCTGCGTCTTTTTCTTATCTTTGCCGCACTTCAGGTAAAAACGTCCTCTTGCTTTTCCAATGCGCGCGTAGTGACCCGTTGCCAGATAATCGCACTTGAGAGCCTTTAGCTTATCAAAAAAGAAACCAAATTTGATGAAACGATTACACAGGGCGCACGGATTAGGAGTCAACCCCTGCAGATATTTATCGACAAAGTCCCGCACAATCGCCTTCTCGAACAAATCATTAACGTCCAGAACGTAGTGCGGAATGTCAAGTTTCTGACAGAGTCTTTGTGCCTGGTATAGGCTGTCTAAATCACAACAGCGGTTATCTTGAGGAAGGAACTTAAGGGTAAAACCAACCACCTGGTATCCTTGACGCCTTAAAAGATAGGCAGCAACGCTGGAATCGACACCACCGCTTAAGCCTACCGCTATTTTCTTTTTCATGACGCTAATCTCCGCGAATCAAAAACGCGAATTTTCGCGAATAAAAAATCCGCGTCTGCATAACTTACTTTGCTCGTTAAGTCTCGTATAAGCTGATGGCTGAAAGCTATAGATTGAATCCTGTAACCTGCAGCTTGAAGCAGATTTATTGTTAGATATATTCGATCATTCTCTCTAAAGCAACGCTTGCTTTGGCGATAATCTCTTTCTCTAAATCTATTTCATATCGTTCTTTCGCTAACGAATCGCGCAACTGCCGCAAGGTAGTTTTTTTCATGTTGACGCACGTTTTCGCACAGCCTAAAGAATAAAATTCTTTATCGGGACTCTCCTTCTTTAGTTTGTGAAGCATCCCTTCTTCGGTGCCGACGATAAAGCGCTTGGCGCTTGACTTTTTTGCGTGCGCAAGCATCCCCGCCGTAGAAAGTACAAAATCAGCATGTTCCACGACTTCACTTCTACATTCCGGATGCACCAGAATTTCTGCATCGGGCAATCGTTTTTTTGCGCGCTCTAATTCTTCAAGTGTAAACTGTTCATGCACATAACAGAACCCCTGCCAGATAATTATTTCTTTTTCGGGAACATTCTTTGCCACCCAATTCCCAAGATTTTTATCGGGAACAAAAATAACTTTTTTTACCGGCACGTTTTTTACCACTGCCACCGCGTTGCTGGACGTACAACAGACATCGCTAAGCGCCTTAATTTGTGCGGAGGTGTTCACGTAACTAACCACCCAGGCGTCGGGATGCTTTGCACGAAGAGCCAAAAGTTGGTCCGGCAGGATCGTATCGGCCAAGGGGCAACCGGCATCAAGCGCAGGCAGAAGCACTTTTTTGCGGGGCGAGAGGATCTTTGCCGTCTCCGCCATGAATCTGACGCCGCAGAATACGATAAGCGGCGCATTTATTTTTTTGGAATGTTTCGATAATTCCAGTGAATCTCCCACAAAATCAGCCAAATCCTGGATTTCCGGGATCTGATAATTATGCGCAAGGATGACCGCTTTCTTCATTTCTTTTAATTTTAGTATTTCTTCCTTTATATTCATAAATCTCCTTAATTCTTACAAGGTTAAGTTGTAAGAATTAATTTTCGAAGCGCTCTGGGAAAATTTCATGTTTTGAGGACAGGAAATTTCCCCAGTATCTAAGTGCCCGGAAGTATATCATCAATAAACCCAAGACACAGCAGAAAAATTAATCTGCCATCAGCACAAAGACGATGCAGATAATTTTCTTAAATTTTTTACGACAATCGGCAACACCTTGAGCGTTTTTTCTACGTCCTCTCTGGTGTTGTATTTACCTAAGCTTACGCGCAGAGCGCTGCGGGCTTCCTGGATTGACAGGCCCATTGCACGCAATACGTATGAGGGCGTAACAGACCCCGACAAGCATGCCGACCCTCCGGAAGCACAGATATTCTTAAAATCTAAATTGATAATAACGCTTTCCGAGGCCACATCCTCCATGCAAACATGCAAAGTATTATACAATCTGTTCACGGGATGCCCATTGACTGTAACTTTGGGGATTTTCTTTTGTATACCGGCCTGGAGCGCGTCACGCAATGCTCTTACTTTTTTCTCGGTCTCTCTCATCTCATCGCGCGCCAGCTGTGCAGCGATGCCTAAACCGACAATGCCGCTCACATTTTCCGTGCCGGCGCGTCTGTCTTTTTCCTGATGCCCTCCGTCAAGTAAGGCAGTTACCTTTACCCCTTTTCTTAGGTAGAGGGCCCCTGCTCCTTTTGGACCGTAAAACTTATGCGCAGAGAGAGACAACAGATCTATTCCAAGTTCTTTGACGTTAACGGGAATTTTTCCTACCGTCTGCACCGCATCAGTGTGGAACAAAACTCCTTTCTCCCTGCATATGCTTGCGATTTCCCGTATGGGTTGAAACGTTCCGACTTCGTTATTCGCGTGCATAACCGAAACTAAAATCGTATCGGTACGTATACTTTTTTTAAGCTCCTGCGCATCGATTACGCCATACCTGTCGACAGGAAGCGTGGTTATCTCAAATCCCTGCGCTTCTAAGAATTTACATGGGTTAAGTAATGCACTATGCTCTATTACCGACGTTATAATGTGCCTGCCTTTATCGGCAAGTGCAAACGCCACCCCCTTAAGGGCCATGTTGTTGGCTTCAGTACCGCCTGAAGTAAAAACTATTTCTTCTATAGATGCAGAGAGTAGCTCTGCTACCCGGGCACGCGCTTCTTCGACTGCCCGGCGTGCAGTCTGACTGAAGCGGTATAACGAAGAAGGGTTGGCATAATTTTTCTTTAAAAACGGCAGCATCCCGGAAAGCACCCGTCTATCCAGCGGTGTCGTCGCGTTGTAATCAAGATATATCATAGTATCCCTGACCCACTATGGTATTTTGGTAAGGTTTATATACTCTTTCCTAAAGATGAATTACTATTATACGAGCGCCTTACTTATTGTCAAACTCCTTTATTATAATAGGTAAAATACGCAAAAAACACGTTTTAATAATATCAATTTACAAATACCGGGAAAAGGTTACAATGCTTTACCGATACGCTTAAACATTTACCCCTCACAGGCACAAATCGTAAACGCAGCAACTAACTTACAAAACAATACCTATGGTGCGTAATTACTATAAAGCATTAAAAGATACCTTCTTCCCCGCATTATGCTTTAAGTGCGGATGCAAAATCGCTGAAGGCTTCCTCTGCAAAAAGTGTCAACAAACATTACAATTTTTATATCCTCCTCTGTGCCGATTTTGCGCAAATCCGGTAGCGGATAATAAAAGCGGTCTCTGTGCGGGCTGCCGGGGAAAAACTCACCCCTACGAACGCTTAATAAGCATCCTTGCATACAAAGAACCTCTGGTTGCTTTGATTCACCTCTTTAAATACAAAATGCACGACTACTTACAGGACTTCCTCGCTCCGCTCGTGATTACGCATTTAGAAAAGATAGGGGTATCCTTCGCTTCCTACGACTGCGTCACCGCAGTACCCATGCATCCTTTAAAGCTTAAAGAGCGGGAGTTTAACCACTCCGCATTGCTTGGAAAATTATTAGCAAATCATTTTCAAATTCCCTTCTATGATGATATAATCTATGAAAACAAATTGAAAACCTCCCAGGCGACCCTTGCTAAAGAAATGCGCCAGGAAAACGTACGGGGGGCTTTCGAAGCAAAAGAGACCGCATACAACAAGAAAATCGTTATTGTTGACGACATTTTCACCACTGGCGCAACGATGCGCGAATGCGCAGCTATCCTAAAAGAAAAAGGCGCAACGAAAATCACGGCGATTACGCTGTGTAAAACACCGAACCAATGAAGATATTAAGAAGCTACATCCTGAAAGATTTTTCTTCCACCTTCATCTTCGCGCTTCTGTCGCTGACGATGGTGATGATGCTGGGAAATATGATGAAGATATCCGACATGGTGATTAGAAAAGGCGTCAGCATTCTGGATGCGGCAAAAGTATTTGCCCTCTTTATCCCCTACGTTTTGGGGTTCACCCTGCCGCTGGCATTCCTTTTAGGGGTGCTTTTAACGATGGGGAGACTCATCTCCGACAATGAAATCACGGCAATTAATGTCGCAGGGATTTCTCTTTTTAAAATCCTTAATATCTTCCTTATTTTAGGGATAATGTTTGCGCTTTTCTTATTCGTCTTGAATGATAAGGTAATACCCGGTGTCCAGTATAAGTATCGCAGCCAGGTCAAAGGCGTTTATTCGAAAAATATTACTGCGCTCATCGAACCGGGTCTATTTTTGGAGAATTTCCAGAACTACGTCCTCTATGTCGGCGACAAGGAAGGAAACCGTCTTAAAAACATATTTATCTATGAAGTGGGAGAAAAAGAAGGCGCAAGCAGAGTAACGTTTGCAAAACGAGGCGAATTCATCGTTGAAGGCAATACCTTAAAAATGAAGCTTGAGGACGGCTTTCGTGATGAAACGAAACCGGAAAACAAGAAAGAACTCTACCGGCTCAATTTCAAAGTATTTTTTGTCGACATCCCTATCGAAGAGAAAAAAAGCTCGACCGTAAAGAAAAAACCCTGCGATATGCGGTTAGACGAATTAAGAAGCAAGATAGAGCACTTGCGCCAGAAAGGCGTGAACCCCATAGAGTTGGTAATAGAGTTCCACAAACGAATCAGCTTTTCTTTCTCGATTATCACCTTTATCCTGTTAGGTTTCGGAGTCTCTCTGGTGGTCAAACACCGTGAAAAATCGATAAATTTCGGTATCGCCCTGGTTGCCGCAGGCATTTATTACCTGCTCTTTATCTTAGGGCAAACCCTTGTAGAAAACCATCTGCTTATTCCTTTTGTGGGTATGTGGCTGCCTAATATCATCATCTCCTCGGTAGGAGGCTATCTAATTTATAAAAATGCGTATCGTCGATAGGTATGTATTAAAAAATGTCACGAAAAGCTATCTCTTTGTCTTCCTTGTTTTTGTGGGCCTTTTTTTTATTGCGGATCTCTTCACTAATCTCGCCGATATTCTTAAAGCAAAAACCCCGCTTTTGATCCTGGTAAAATATTATTTCTACATGATGCCGCTTATCTTTAAATGGGTAAGTCCCTACTCTCTCCTGATAAGCGTCCTTTACACTTACGGAGAGCTCAACCGCAGCAATGAAGTCATTACCATACGTACCGCCGGCATAAGCGTCCTGCGCTTCTCTTTCCCGGTCATATTCTTTGCGTTTTTTATCTCCTGTTTTGCGTTCTTTGTCCAAGAAAATCTGCTTATGCTTTCACAGAAAAGAATAGACGACATAAAAATACAATACATCAAACAAAGCATATCGCCGACTACCGAAGAAAAAGACCTCTCGTTTTCTTCTTCAAACATGATTTTCTTCGTTCGCTCGCTCACGTTAAAAGATAATACTTTACGAGACGCTACAATTTTCAAAGAAGACAACAAGGGCAATATCGTCAAGAAAATAATCTGCAGAACGATTGTGTATGAAGACGGAAAATGGACGGGCGATGACGCGCTCGAATACAAACTCGATAGTGACGGAAAAATCCTGGATAAACCCTTCTTCTGGAAAAAACTCGATATCGAGTTGGAAGAAAAACCGCATGAAATTATCTATAAAAAAACCCTTCTCTCCCAGTATGCACCCTTAAAAACGCTGCGTAAAGAGATTAGACGCTTAAAAAAGATAAAAGCCTACGATAAACTCTCGAATCTCATCATTGACTACCATCAGCGGATCGTCGAACCTTTCTCGCATTTCTTTCTTATTATAGGGATCCTGCCGTTCGCGCTGGAGATTAAAAAACGTAAAGTTGCACTCTCCGCAATAGGAATAGGATTGTTATTCGGTTTCAGCTATTACGTCTTTTTGTCTATCAGTATTGCGCTTGGAAAAATAGGACTGATCCTGCCCTTTTTTGCCCCCTGGCTCATACCCATATTCTTCCTCGTTGTCGGATTTACCGGCATTAAGTTTATACGATAATTCTTCAAAAAAATCACAAATCACAATTCACAAATTCCAAACAAATCTCAATAATAAAGATCTTGATCATCAAACGATACAAAAATTAAACGTTTGGATATTGGGAAATTGAAAATTATTTGTGATTTGATATTTGGAGCTTGAGATTTACTTTTTGAGGTGTGGGTTTTGGTAGATACGCGGGATTTTTAAAGAGAGGCGGCTCACGATTTCATAGGGAATGGTTTTTGCCCAGGCAGCAACATCTTCGGCGCTAATCGTACAAGCGCCCTTATGACCGATTAACGTCACTTCATCGCCTATGTTAATATCATTCCTGTTTCCTACGTCAACCATGACATGATCCATGCAGACCCTGCCGACCAATTTAAAAAAACTGTCTTTAATGATCACTCTGGCGCAATTTGAAAGTGCCCAGGGGTAACCGTCGGCATACCCGACGGCAATCGTCGCGATAGTAGTGGCCCGCGGTGCGACATAGGTCCTGCCGTAGCTGACGCTCATCCCTTTCTTTATACGCTTCACAAAAATAACTCTCGACTTCAGCGAAAGAACCGGCTCAAGCCGCATCGCAGCGTCAAAGACGGGTTTAATTCCGTAGAGAATAAGTCCGGGCCTGACCATGTTAAAATGCGCGCGAGGATATTTTATCAGACCAATGCTATTGGCGCAGTGCTGGTACGGGAAACGCACGCCTTCCTTTGCTAAGTTTTTAATAAAATCGCCAAAAATCTCAATTTGATAATCCGTAAAATTACCGTTGCTGTCGGCAACGGGAAGATGAGTGAAGATCCCTTCGAGAGTAATATTTTTTAGTTTACGCAGTGCTGCGACGAATTGGTATGCATCTTCATAATAAAATCCAAGCCTGCCCATGCCCGTGTCAATCTTGCAATGCACCGGTATTTTTACGTGCGCACGCGCAGCGGCTTTGTTAAGAGCCTGCGCGAATTCAACACTGACGATTGTCGGCCGTATCTTATACTTGACAAAATACGCAGCGTATTGCTCAAGCACCGTGCTTAAAACTAAAATCGGATTTTTGAAACCGGCTTGCCGCAGCGCGATCGCTTCCTCAAGACTGCCCACGCCGAAGAAATCGGCGCCTGCCTTAAGAAGTTCTTTCGCAACAGGGACTAAGCCATGGCCGTAGGCAGATTGCTTTACGGTTGCAATGATTTTAACAGACGGACCGACACATCTTCTGATGCGGACAAGATTATTCCTTAACTTTTTTAAATCGACTTCAATCCAAAGTGGTCGAAACATATTTTATATTAATTTTATGTATTGCGTATTGAGTACGCGTATTGCGCAAAATACTCAATACTCTATACGCTATACTCTGTACTTACTTGCGTATCTGGCACGTCTTCGGATGCAAATACAATGGTTCTAGTTTATCGAGCGCCGTAAATTTTCTTTTTACAT
>JAQUOR010000079.1 GCA_028717025.1 Candidatus Omnitrophota bacterium
CACACTCTTGGCATGCTCATTGCACTCTATGAACATAAGATCTTTGTACAAGGCATTATCTGGAATATCTTTAGCTTTGACCAATGGGGTGTAGAACTGGGTAAAGCATTGGCTCAGGCAATCGAGGAACAACTCAGGGATAATGAGGAAGTAACCAACCATGACTCATCTACCAACAAGCTTATCAATGCATATAAACAGATGAGACAGCTACCGCTGGATAATGGGGGATTAGTCCCTTCTTTTACCATTGAAGAAGTATTTGCCAAAGATTGGCCAAGTATCATGGCAGAGATCATGGGAGTGCTTGTAGAAGCTTTCCATTCTACAAGGGAATTTGTACCACCGTTAGATATGGTGGAGGCAACAGTGACACAGAAATCTACACGTTTCGAAAGAAGAGATAATACTTTTACATTTGTGGCAAAAGACGATAACGGTATTATTGGCGTTATTTGCGGCGGACCGCTAGAAAATTATACGGCTATTGGGCAAAATAGGCATGATGAACATTTTGGAAGCAAGGATACTCTATTTGAAGAACTATTTGCAGTGCGTCCTATATATCATAACCAGGGTGTTGGCAAAGCTCTCTGGCTGGCTTTTAAAGAAAGAGCGCTTGCTGTTCCAGGCTGTAAATTTATCACCGCTTTAACTAAAGAAACTTCTCAAATCGCAAAACGCCTCAACGCAGAGCGAGTGCAGCCATCAATTTATTTACCTGTTCAGTTGCATCATGGCTATGAATATTGGAGGTTAGCTCTACAAAATCAGCCTCTTGATAATGGAGGGAAAGAAAATAGTTCAGAAGCTAAAGATAATATTTCTGTTATTGCCGCCGGTCATCGCACAGATCATTTTAGAACTTTAAGAGATAATCTAATCGCATCGATCGTGAATTCTTTTACGGTCGGCGAAAATTTGCAAATTCTTCCTGTTGATATTGAGCCATATATTGTCATCGACACAACATATGATGATTATAGAATCAGCCATAATCTACCTATTGTCATCGCTTTAAAAGGTGAAGTATACCAGAATTGTCCCCTAGAGCAAAAACCTTTGTTGATGGTTTTTACCGGCAAAGGCGTAGTAGATGATAAAGCGCTCATATTTGATGGCCGTAGTTCGCAAGGCCTGGTGCTTGAAGGAAGCAGGTTGAGTAATTCAATGGAAATTAAAAATAAGCTTTGGGAGATACCTTATTATGGAAAAAAGACTACCTTTATTCTGCAGGATAAAGATAATTGGCTGGCGATGCCGGTGCTCAATGGGCCGCGGGATATCTTTGAGCGCGGCCTCTTAATGGGTAAAGGCGGCGATAGAATTACCCGCTTAGGCGCAGAGATTGCTAAAACTGAAGGCATCATAGATGAAGACAGAATATTTATGGATTATACAAAAGCACTTGTTTGTGCGCGCTTACTGGGATTTGCCATCATCGATGGTCCGGATATGATGCGTGATGTTGATAGGCGTATGGGTATTATGGTTAAGGTAGCCAAAGAAACAGTGCGAGATATTAATGTATTTGCCCAAACAAACAGCGGCTACCCTGCGATAGATGAAAAGGAAGTTTTAAAGGCAACAACTTCCAATCCTGCAGAAGAGGGCGGTTTTTCACATACTGCCTGGATGGTAACCAGCCGCGGCGTTTTACAAGGCACCATTACCGCTTTACGCTGGATCAATTATGTTTTAAAAGACATCGGCACAAGAAGGCCGCAAGCGGTATTGCAGTTTTTGCGCAGTCTCAATATTGATTACGACAACATCAGCGCAATTATCCAGGGCTTCGGTGATGTGGGAAGCGGCCTTGCAAAGCTTATTTATACCGATTATCGCGAGTTTAAAATTACTGTTCGCGGAATATCCAACCGTTATTTTGCTTTATATCGCAAAGATGGTTTAGACTATGCGTTTTTACGTGCAGCGCGAGAAATTGTTGAAGAGAATCCTGACGCCTTGGATGTGGAAAAACTCTTAGCGATGATCCGTAACGTAGAAAAAGAGCTTGCCAATACAAATATATGGATAGCTAATATTGTTGACAGAAAAACAGGTTTACCTAGATATAGTCAAACTCAAATTATGGAAATTACTGCAGCGTTTGCCAAGAAAGGTATAAAAGCAATTTTTGGAGAAGCTTCAATTATTGATGAGCTTATTTATCAAGAGGCAACAATTCTTTTCCCGGCAGCAGGTGCTAACCTTATTAAGGATCTTTCACAAATTGAAAGGCTGCATGTATCAATTATCGCTGAAGGCGCTAATAATGCCATTAAGGCACAACTTCAGCCAGAATTGCGCAAGCACAACATACTCTACCTTCCTGGCGAACTTTTAAATGGCGGAGGAATTTATACCTCAAAAGAAGATATACGCCATAATCATACCGATGGTGTTTTAGCCATAGTACATAATCCCGGATATTACCAAATACATGTAACTGATGAAATTGAAGCCTTGGTGTTGCATAGAGTCATAGCTCTTTTAGAACGCTGGGTCGAAACAATTGCCAGTTTCCAGTCTGATCTTTATGAAGTGATGTGCGGTGTTGCGAAAGAAATAGCTAAGCGCGCAGACGCCTTGGTTCGTGAAGAGAATAAAGTTCTTATGCAATATCCTGACATAGACCAAGCGAGGACCAGGGAAAAACTACCTTTACGGCATTCGCTTTACGAAATAGCGATTGAAATGGCTCCTGCGGGGATTTTATATCACCCGCGGGATGTAGCTTTCTATTTAGATAAGGCAGAACGGTCGGTTTTTATGATGAAAGAAGACGGAGCGTTTGATAATTATGCAATTTGTGCAATGCGTTTTTGCCTTTTTACGTTAATGAAAATGAGTTATTTTATAAATGACGATGATAGATCACGTTTGCTTAAGGTGTTGTTTCATATCATTATGCCGGCTGTACGCCTTGATAGTATTTTACGTAAAGATGCGATGGCATGCTTAGCTATGGTATTACGCTGGGAAGAAAACGCTGATGCGCAGGACATTGAAAAAGCAACAAAGATTTTTAATGATATGATTGCTGATCCCAATGAGCCTGCGCGGATACATTATTGGGCGCAATTCTGTTTGTATAGGATTAAGGGTCAAGGATATTTAGAGGACGTAAGGAATAATTCAATAGCTGTGCCTGCCGCTGAAAAAGTTGTTAACCGTAGGTTGATCTACGATGCGGAGGGAAGATTAGCACAAGTAATAGGCCAAGATGGTACGATTTGGGAATCTTATAGCTATGGAAGAGGCAGCACTATTGATGCCGTGAAGCTTTTTAATACCGTCAACGGTAAATTTATTCTCATTTACCCTGATCGGCAAGAAAGCGTTGGCCAATATTTTGAGGAAGGGGATTATACTGAAAGGTGGAATATTGACGCAGAGGATTCACGCAGTGGGCAATTCATCACTTGCGGGTATTTCCTGGTGCAATTTAAGTCAGCCTCAGACATCTATTTAAGTCTCATAGAAAAGTTTAATAATTCACAAGCCGGCCTTGCTAAAACAGTTTTGCGGTGGCTGGGACTTTCAGCTTCAAGGGCGGGAGAAGCACCTAATCTTACTATTAATAAAGTCACAAATCCAAAGATCGCCCATATCCTTGCCGGGATTTATGATCACAGCTCCTTGATTCTGTCAGAAGGAGGCTGGCCGCACGAAGGAAGAGCAAGAGTTATCAGCGTTACAGCAGGGACTGTAACACAGACGCTTCTTGAGCGTACCTTTGAATTCACGCATCCTCAAGGGGTACCCATACGTATCCAAGTTGTTAATGCAGCAAATCAAGAATTTAGATTCAGCAGCCATGATGACCACAATAACCTGGATACACCTTTGAGCGTTCTGCCTGATGGCTATAGTGCTGCTATTGAACAAAATCGTCTAATGGTGCGCGATGCTCAAGGCGCTCTTATACCTTTGCAGTTTACTGATTCATCAGCTTTATACTGGCAAGGCCGCCCTAATACAAAAACCATAGAGGAACAGCAGGACAAAGAAGCTCGTATTTATTGTGGTACCCCCCTCGATAACGGCGGAGCAGAAACTACAGGAAACATGAGCTTAGAAGAGGTGTCAGATTTTCTTATACGCCGATATGTGAGTCAGGGTATTTATTTTGAAGCAGACGATTATGTGCAAGCAAAAAATGTTGCCGAAGAGATAATGCGCCAGGGCATTAAGAAAATCATGGTTGTGGGGAATAGCTTGACATCTCTACCCATATTTTTATCTCTATTGGGCTTGGATGTTGTATTTGTTGATGCCAGCGAGAGCGCTTGTTTAATAGCAAAAGGAATCTTTAATGACGTTTTAGAAGATTTTGCAAAAGAATACAATGTGACGAGGCGCATTTTACCTGTCATTAAAAGCGAACTTGGTTCTTTGGACCTTGCGGCTAATGGTTTAGAGTCGCACACGTTTGATCTTATTACTATAATCGATTTAGCATGTGATCCTGTTGGTGATCCTTCAGCTTGGTTTAGTACAATAAAAACATTGCTTAAAAGACAAGCATATTTAGTTATGGATGAAACCGATTGGACTGCGCATGAGATGATACAAAGTCTTGTTTCTAACCGTCCGTTGCCGACTGCTGGAGTAGCCTTGCGAGCATTCCATCATGCATTTTCAGGGGCTGAAAGAGTAGGGGCGCGGATTATCGGAACCTATAGCCCCCTAACTCAAAGTTCAACAAATTTTATATACAGAGTTACTAATGATACCGTTACTTCTATTGATAACGTTACTTCTATTGATAACGGCGGAGATAGCGGTATCTATACGCGCAGATGGGAATTAAGGAAACGCCTGGGTATCGTCGAGCGGAAATTTAAGGATTCCCTCGACAACGGCGGCACCCAAACCTCTCTTGATAAAGCACTCTTGCGTTTACGCCGGCAATTCACCATTTCTACAGAAGGCGTTGCACGTATCTCTAAGGCCTTTGAACAGGAAATGAGGCTTGGCCTTGCTGATAAAAAGAGCTCTCTTGCGATGATACCAACCTATGTCACTAACCCAACAGGAAAAGAAAAAGGCTTCTATTTAGCACTCGACCTTGGCGGAAGCAATTTCAGGGTACTTATGCTTAGGCTCAAAGGTGATGGAAGCGAACCACAGCCTACCATAAAGAAATATAGACTGACAAAAGAAGAAACAACTTCAACCGGCGATGTACTCTTTAATGCCTTAGCCAAATACATAAACAGGTTCCTTAAAACGCATAAACTTTTCGATCAATACAGTCTTGGCTTTACCTTTTCCTTCCCAGTGAAACAACTAAGTATTAACGAAGGTATTTTAATCAAATGGGCAAAAGAATGGTCTGCGCAGGGTGTTAAAGGCAGAGATGTTGTCAAGCTGCTTAATGAGGCCTTAACCAGTATCGATGTTGATAATGTTGATGTCATTTCTCTTGATAATGATACTACCGGCACTCAGGTAGCCAGAGCTTACCTTGATCAAGACTGTCATTTAGGCGTAATCCTTGGAACAGGCTTTAATATCTGTATCATCGTGCCAACAGCCTGGATCAATACAAAAAAATACAGTTTCAAGAAATACCATGATACCTCAATGATCGTCAATATGGAGGCAGGCAGCTTTAACAAGAGTCTACCGCGCACCCCCTATGACCAGCATCTTAATGCTGCCTCAGAAAACAGGGGTTCTCACTGGGCAGAAAAGATGATTTCCGGTAAATACCTTGGAGAAGTAACCCGTCTTATCTTGGTTGATTTTGCCGCACGCGGTTTGCTTTTTAAAGGAAGAGTCTCAAAGAAATTATCCAGTAAAGATGTGCTCCTGACTGAATATATGGCACAAGCGGCACGGGACACTTCATCCAACCGCTGGGGTGTACGCTCGATGATGCGTAAAGTGGGTGTTAACAAGGTTACTCTCAATGAAGCTAAAGCCATACAAGAAATATGCAGTCTTGTTGCTACCAGGTCCGCGAGAATCTCAGCTTCTCTCATTGCCGCGAGTTTTATCACTATTGACCCTAAACTTATCTATCGCCATATTGCGGCAATCGATGGTTCAGTCTTTGAAAAATATCCTCATTATAAAGATTCTATGGAAATTGCCCTTAAAGAACTTCTGGGCAGCAGAAAAGCTAAGCTTATTTCTCTGATGCTTACTCATGACGGTTCAGGCGTAGGCGCAGGCATCATCGCGGCAGTAGCTACGCAAGCCTTGGAACAAAAAGCATCTCAAGGATCTCTGGATAATGGAGGAAACAGTGTTTCTGAAATAATAGAGAAGGCAAAGTTGTTGGTAAGTAATGCAATTATTGCTCTGGATTCCCGTCTCACTGGATACGCTTCTCTCTATGGAGTATTAAGCACAATTGAGACACACCTTCGTATAATGGATATTACTTTCCGCCAGGATAACAGTCTTTCCGTATCAGAGACTCTTATAGGGCTTCCCGCAAGTGCGGCTGTGGCAGCTCCCGAGGCAGTTGCCCGTCTTTTAGTGACAGCAGGTGTCAGTCGCCTTGGACAAGGCAAGCTTTCTGGCCATGAGGTTTTGCGCAGGGCAAAAGAACTAGTTGCGCAGACTAATTTAGCACCAAAAACTGTCAGCGACGAAGATGCTTTAAAACTTATGGGCATAGATCCAAATATGCCTGTGGAACAATTAGATGCTAAGACACAAAAACCATTACCTCAAGCACCAACTGCCGTATACGATAAAAAGCTCTTACCAAAACTGATAAACTATTTTGAAACCAACAAAGGAGATATGAGCCAATCCTGGATCGTGTTTGAAGCGCGGCTTCATGAAATATTTGATAGTCAAAACCGAGATGCGCAGGGTGAGATCCTGGCATTGCTTTTTAATACATTCGGAGCGCTCTATTATAGTGAACAAGCCCACGCTGGTTCTCGTTTAAAAGATCCTAAAGATTTTAAGATAATTGTAAGCACCAATACGAGCGATAATTTAGCTAAGGCAATCGCCGCCTACATTAACGCATCTGACCCTGGGCACATAGGTTTCGACGGAAAGAAATCACTTATCATTGAAGCAACTCGTCGGATTGATGAAGCGTTATTACATGCAGATTATCTATTGGCGCAAAGAGCAATTAGTAGATTCATTGATACCTTCAGCGCAGAAGACATTTCTGCGGTTGCCGCAAGAAAGGTCACAAAAGCAAAAGATGAAACGATTCGCGCAGCCTCTGCTATTGGACGGGCAACAGCTGGTTTAATAACAGGAGCAACTTCTACTGGCGAGAAAAAGCCGTTTGCCGGCTTGCTTGAAAGCGCAGCAAAAAGACAAAACGTCCTTCTCCTAGCAGGTCCAACTAGTTCTGTGAAAAGCGGAGCGGTTGCAAGCCGGCCGATTGAAGAATTTATGCCCCGCTTGCCCGATGATGCCGGCTATATATTGGGTATGACGATATTAATAGAGAGTTTAGCCGGTATTATTAAGGTAAGCAAAAATCTTGATGATTTTGTTGTGACATTTAGAGAAAGCGGTGATACCTTCGATCGTTATTCAAGAAATACACAGCTTGCTATAAATCGCGCCGGCAATACCACAGAGAATGGCTATAGTGAGCTTGCAGAATGGCTATTGTTCCTCTATCAGACT
>JAQUOR010000080.1 GCA_028717025.1 Candidatus Omnitrophota bacterium
TGAGAGCCTGGAGGCAAATCCCTTTTTCAGACGATTAATACCCGGCGTTGCCGCATCGATAAAAGTGATTCGCTGTTTGACGCGGTGATATGCGGGGATGCCTTCTGCGAGCGCTTTGTCGCCGATAACGAAAAATTCAAGCGGCAACTTTCGCAGCGTATCAATGGCATTGAACGTAATAAAAGGGCCGCAGCCGGCAGGGTCCCCGGTGGTAATAATAACTGCTTTCATCGATAGTAGTTTTTAATCGTCGCTTTTGCTTTAAGGGAGGTGACCCATTCCTGGTAGCGCATTTTGAATTTTTCTCTCCAGAGGAGCGCATGGATCTGCTCTTTTGCCTCTTCGAAAGAGAGCTGACGCGGGGTAAGCGTCTTTTCGAAATATATGAGGTGATCGGTTTCGTCGATTTTTTTAATCGCGAAATTGCCTTCTTTTACTTCGTCTACCATTTGCGCGACTTCCTCCCGGAGACGGTCTTTTGTCGATTCCAGTTTTATGAGGACATCGTCATATTCCTTTTCCGCCACAGCAATCCCTTTTTCTTTGATAACCTTGCCGATTTCTACGAGCGTATTCTTATTCTTCGAGGAAGCTACCCAGAGAACATATTTAAGCGGCGGAGAGAATTTATTAGGGTGTTGCTCATAGAAGGTATGGAGCTCTTGCGGAGAAATGGCGATATAGGCGCGCACGTATCTGTCGATGAGCTGACGGACCATAAACTGGTCTTTAAGCCGCTCACGCAGTAGCGTGATCGTCAATCCTCTTTCTGTAAGCGAATCCTCGAATTCCTGCCGGGAAGGAGCAGAAGTGATCATCTCATTGAGTTTGGCTTCTATCCAGCCTCCAGGGACCTCGATATTTTCCTTCTTTGCCTGGCTTAAGATAAGCTTATCCTCTATCAGTTTTTCCAGAGACTCTTTTTTGAAATTCTCATCATTCGGTGAAAGCTCGGACTCTTCACTGGTGCTGCTCAAGCGGTACGCGAGCATCTTGCAGAAATCATCCAAATCCTTCGAGGTAATGATCTGGTTATTGATTTTTGCGATGATCCTGCTTACTTCTTCACCGCGCGCCGTTGCTGAGAGCAGCAATGAAAATAACACTAATCCTGCGATAGCATATGTGCGCATGATATTCCTTTTCTTTGAGTCGAGTTTCTCAACCATTCTGCGGTTAACCCTTTTAAAGACGCGTTAAGAGCTTAGCTCATTTCTATTTTGAACGCATCTTTTAAATATTCTATCTCTTTCTTCAGTAACCGGCAATATAAATCGAAACCGACCATCCACACGAAACCGTGTTGTTCTTTTCCCAAAATATTTCCCGCTCCTCGTAATTCCAGATCGTTCATGGCGATCTCAAACCCTGCACCAAGATGCGAATAATCTTCCAATAACGTAAGACGCTCGCGGGATTCTTCGGATATCGCATTTAAACGCGGGACTACCAGATATGCGTACGCTTGTACGTTAAACCTGCCCACCCTGCCGCGTAATTGATGCAGGTCTGCGAGCCCGAATCGATGGGCATCGTTTATGATGATGGTGTTGGCCAGCGGTATATCGATGCCTGATTCAACGATAGCCGTTGACAGAAGACAATCAAGGCGGCCTTCGATAAAATCGAGCATTATTTTTTCTATTGTTTCCGCAGGCATGCGGCCATGGATAACGTCCATCCGTATTCGCCGGGGTAAATGCTTTTCTATGGTTTGCGCAACGCGCTGTATAGTTTCGATGCGATTATGCACTATAAAAACCTGTCCTTTTCTGTCTATCTCCCGCACGATGTGTTCGCAAATAAGCGCGGGAGAAAACTCAAGTATCTTGGTTTTAACTGCAAATCTTTCTTTGGGGGGAGTTTTTATCAGGGATATGCCTTTTATGCCGATTAAACCCATGTATAAGGTGCGCGGTATCGGGGTTGCGGTGAGCGTTAAAATATCGATACCTACTTTAATTTTTTTTATTTTTTCTTTGTGCGCCACGCCGAATTTGTGTTCTTCGTCGATTACCAGAAGCCCTAAATCCTTAAAAGCGACATCATCGGATAAGAGGCGGTGAGTGCCCACGACTATGTCGACCTTGCCCTGTATCAGGCGTTTGACGATCTCGTGCTGCTGGGCTGCGGTCTTGAAACGCGAAAGCATTTCGACATTAATAGGAAAATTGCTTATTCGCTTGGCGAGATTATTGTAATGTTGATAGGCCAGGATCGTGGTCGGCACCAGGAATGCCACCTGCTTACCGTTGGTGACCGCTTTAAAAATGGCCCGCATCGCTACTTCGGTTTTACCGTAACCGACATCGCCGCAAATGAGCCTGTCCATGCAAAGACCTGCTTCCATTTCCTTTTTAACTTCCAGAGTAGCTTTGAGCTGATCCTCTGTCTCTTCGTAGGGAAAACTTTTTTCAAAGTCCGCCTGCCAGGCAGTGTCGGGAGCGTACGTAAAACCGCCGATGAGTTTACGTTGTGCCTCCATGCGTAAGAGCTCAAGCGCAAACGCTTTAATGCCCCTTTCGACGCGTTCCTTGATGTGTGTCCACTCTTTCGAGCCAAGACGGTTTAAAATAGGAGGTTTTGAGGTGAAGCTGGCATATTTTTGAATTAAATGGGCTTCTTCTTTGGCAACATATAACTTATCCCCGCGCGCATACTCTACTTCGAAATAATAGTCTTCCTTTTCTTTGACAAGGAGCTTTTTAACGCCTAAAAATTTGCCGATGCCGTAGCGGCTGTGTACGACATGATCCCCTTTTTTTATTCGCAGTACCGTTTCAAGGGGAATGTCTTCGGAGGTGTAGCGTTTCGCTTTTTTAAAGTGCGGGATAATAATGAGAAAGTCATAATCGATGACTTTCCTGTTCAGGTTTTTATCAAAACTGTAGATTTTTTGAACGCTTTCGAATTCCCACTCTAAGCGTAACGGGAAGTTGAAGTTGACGGGGAAGATCTCAAGGGTATCTCCGTGCAAAGAAAAATCACCCTCTTCAAGCGTTTCGCTTACCCGGCGATACCCTAACGTAATGAGTTTTTCTTTGACGTCCTCGAGAGATATCGACTTATGCGTATAGATTTTGAGAGTATCAAACACGTGATTTTCTAAAAAACAGCACTAAGGGGGCAGCGATGTATATTGTCGAATACACACCTGCAATGAACCCGACCAGGAGGCAAAAGGAAAATCCTTTAAGCGCCTCTCCCCCTAAAAGGAAGATGGCAACGACTGTCATAATAACCGTAAATGAGGTGATAATCGTGCGCGAAAAGGTTTCATTGGTGGCCTTATTGATGATTTCTCCCAAAGAAAGCTTATGCATTTTTGGAGATAGCTCCCTGATGCGGTCGTAAATGACTATCGTATCGTTAATGGAGTAGCCGGCAATCGTGAGCAGCGCGGTAACAATCAAAAGATCTATCTGATAACCGAAAAATGACAGGAAGGCTAAACTTATAAGGCTGTCGTGGAAAAGCGCGACGACTCCGGCAAAACCAAAATCAAAATGTTTAAATTTAAAACCAACGTATACCAGGATCCCCAAAAGCGAGAGCACGATGGCCAAAAGTGCCTTTTCTTTAAGGGTTTTGCCGACCGCAGGGCCGACAGTGGTGACTTTGAGGCGTTCTACCTGCTCAAAATTTTTCTTTAGGATTTCTTCGGATTTATCGGCAACATCATGCTGGCTCTTGATGATGATGCCGCCTTCAACGTCTTTAAAATCCTGGATCTCGAGTTGTCCGAGTCCGCTTGTCTTTAGCACGGCACGTATCTTTTCGATGTTGGTCGCAGGAGTTATTTTATATTCCAATACCTGTCCGCCGCTGAAATCTATCCCGAAAATCGTACTGCGCCGGGAATAAAGATGGAACATCCCGGCTACAATAATGCATATCGAAACCACCAGGCATAAGTTGCGCCATTTTATAAAATCGATTTTAGGCGATTTTAAAATCCTCAGCATGGGCAAGCGTTTTAAACCCCTATTTAAGAATATGCTGAACATTGTTTTTCCGATCCATATCGCGGTGAAAATGCTGATGATGTTACCTAAGATAAGCGTGGTTGCAAAACCCCGTACGGGCCCGGTTCCGTAGATAAAGAGGAATATCCCGGCAATGATCGTCGTTAAGTTGGAGTCGTAGATTGCGCTCTTCGAGCGCTCAAAACCGTTTTTGATTGCGATGCTTAAGGGCCTTTTTGCATCGAGTTCTTCGCGTATACGTTCATAGATCAAAACGTTTGCATCTACTGCCATACCAAGCGTTAAGATGATACCGGCAATACCGGGTAAGGTCAGCGTTCCATGAAGCAGGTGCAGCCCCGCGAGAATGAAAAGAATATTCAGGAGAATGCAGGTGACCGCAACAACGCCTCCCAGAAAATAATAAATGATCATAAAGATAGCAACAAAAATTGCGCCAAGAATCGTTGAATTTATGCCCCTGCGGATAGAATCGGAGCCAAGTAAAGGCCCTACGGTACGTTCTTCTTCGACCAGCAAGGGAACCGGTAGCGCGCCGGAATTTAGAACGGACGTTAAAATGCGCGCTTCATCCATGGAGAAATCGCCGGTTATCTCTGCGCTGCCGCTGCCGATTGCTTCTCTGATTGCAGGAGCGCTCATTACTTTGCCATCGAGGACGATAGCCAGCCGTTTGCCGACATTCTCTTCGGTGGTTTTCGCAAAGGCCTTTGCGCCCGCGCCGGTAAACTGGAGTTTTACCGAAGGCAATCCCGATGCATCGAAACCGACAAAGCTGCTTGCTAAATCCGCGCCGGTCAAAGAAACTTCTTTTGTAAGAAGGAGGCTGGTATTATTAAACTGCGCTAATTCATAGCCTTCGGGAACAGTGCCGCTGATAGCGGCAGTCGTCTTGTCCGAGTCTTCCTCGACGATTTTAAATTCAAGTTTTCCTACTTCGCGGACCCGTTTTATGATTTCCCGGTCGACTTCACCCGGTATCTGAACGAGTATGGAATTATCTCCCTGAGGAGTTATGCTGGTTTCCTTTACGCCAAACTCATCGATCCTGGTTCGTATTTTTTCTACTGCGCCGCCAATCGCGTCAGAAATCTTATCTTTCGCGATACCGGAGGTATCCGCACGCAATAAAACATGCATCCCCCCTTTTAAATCGAGCCCTAAATTGATATTTTGATTAAAGGGGAAGACAAAAAATGCGCCCGCAATGATCAATCCGAAAATAATAACCAGTCTCCAGTTCAGATCCGTCCGCTTTATCATGTTGCTGCCTCCTTAAAGTAATTATCAGCGCGCTCGCATTAAGAATTAGCTTGTTCACGCTGTTTGGTAACGTACGCTATGGAAGTTTTATCTATTTCTAATTTAGCATTCTCATCGACGCGCAGGACAAACGTTTTTTCTTTGACATTAATGATGGTGCCGTGGATGCCTGCGGACGTTACCACTTCATCATTTTTACCTATCGCTTTAAGCATCTCCTGATGTTTTTTCTGTTGTTTCTGCTGGGGCCGTATGATGAGAAAGTAGAAAATAAGCAGCATCGGACCTACCAAAAGTACCATTCTGATTAATTCGTTACTTGCATTAGCCGGCATTGGACTCCTTTTTTTAGCGCAAATCCCCGCAGATCACCGCAAATTTTTCAATTGCGTAAATCCGCGTTGAGCGCGCGTATCTATGTTCTTGAGGGCCACTATAAATGATGATCGTTTTTAAATCTTTTTACTTTGCGGCAGCGTGTGCTTTTTTCGCTCTTTTGTATAACGAAGCGACGGTTTCTGTCGGCTTTGCGCCTTTTTTAAACCAAGCTTCGTATTTGGCAATGTCCATCGTAAAAAGATTTTTTGAAGGGTCATAAAACCCGAGCTGTTCGAGAAATTTAGAATCCCGGGCGCTCTTTTTTTCCATGACTACAATCTTGGAGTGATATCTTCCTTTTGCGACTTTCCCTGGTCTTCGTAATCTGATCCTAAGCATGATTAATCCTCCTGTTCTTCTTCGGAAAAAATAAATTCCGGTTGCACTACGGGTTTGTAAGGAGGTAAGAGAAATGTTGCCATTTCGTAAACCCCGACACAGAATCTGCCCGCAGTATAGGTAAGCCCTTTTAGGGGTCCCCAAAAAAATCCTGCGATATCGCCTTTTTCTTTATTAACAATTACGGTTTGTCGTGGAACTTCAACCCAGCATAGAGCGGCATTTACTGCCCCTCGTGCCATTTTCCGTAAAGGGTTGTTATCGGAAATCGTAATTTTTTCAGCATATAACGGAAGTAAGAACAACTGAAAAATAATCAGCAATAAGATTGTTCTCTTCCACATAGACACCTCCTCTTTTTAGAAATACGAAATATCGTTGTTCTTGAATAAAATTTATGCTTACGCCTGCCGGGCGGCACATTGCAATGCCAGCATTTGTGCCCGCGCCTTATTGAGTGTTTCCTTAAATTCCTTCTGCGGTACAGAATCGTATACAATGCCTGCGCCGGCCTGTATATAAGCCTTCCGGTCCTTAAAAACAATTGTTCTGATTATTATACACGTATCTAAACTGTTTGTGAAGGAAAAATAACCGACGCATCCTCCATAGATGCTGCGCCTGGTTTGTTCCAGTTCATTGATGATTTGCATGGCCCGTACCTTCGGCGCGCCGCTTAAAGTGCCGGCGGGAAAACAGCTTATGAGTGCAGAAAATATATCTTCTCTCGGTTTCAGCTGTCCCCGTACTTCACTGACGATATGCATGACATGTGAAAATCGTTCGACGGTCATAAAGAGCGGGACGCGGATTTCCCCTTTTTTTGTCACGCGGCCCAAGTCATTACGTGCCAAATCGACCAGCATGATGTGTTCGGCGCGTTCTTTTGGATCATTAAGCAGTGCCTGCTCGAGTTTCTTGTCTTCCTCTTCGTTTTTCCCGCGTTTACGCGTTCCGGCAATCGGCCGCGTAATAAGTTCGTTATTCTCGCAGCGTAAAAGCATTTCCGGAGAAGAGCCGGCAAGCTTTACGTCATCGAAATTTAAATAAAACATATAGGGTGAGGGGTTAAGAATTCGTAAATACCGGTAGGCGTTGAAGGGATCCCCTTTAAAGTCAGCAGAAAATCTTTGCGAAAGTACGGTTTGAATGATTTCTCCCTGCTTGATATATTCCTTTGCTTTGCGCACACGGGCGCAGAAATCATTTTTCTTAAAATTTGACTGCATGCGCACGGCTGCAGCAGAAAACTCAAGTTCGGACAATTGGTGCGGTGTGGAAATCTTATCGAATAGTTTTTTGATGATTGCGGATTCTTTCAGATACTGTTTTGCCGGATTGTGCGGGGAAGTAATGAGACAGAAAGAAAGGATCTCTATTTGCCGGTGCAAATGATCGAAGACGATTAAAAACTTCGGTAACATAAGATAGGTATCGAATGTATTAAGAGAATCCGGCACTTCCTTTCCTATGGGTTCATAAAAA
>JAQUOR010000081.1 GCA_028717025.1 Candidatus Omnitrophota bacterium
CCCTAACCGTTTTAAATTTAACAGCGATACTTTTTACTTTCGCAGCCCCGAAGAAATGAAAAGTATTTTCAAGGATTTCCCCGCTGCAATCAAAAATACCCTGGAAATAACGCAGAAGTGTAATCTTACCTTGGATTTTACCAAGCATCATCTGCCGCATTTTCCTATTCCGGGAGGAGAAACCGAAGATGCTTTTTTACGGCGACTCTGTTATGAGAAACTGGAGGGTCGTTATCCCGCAGCAGGAGAGGACATCAAGAAGAGGCTTGAATATGAACTGGGCGTGATCACTAAGACCGGTTTTTCCAGCTACTTCATCATTGTCTGGGACCTGATTAAGTATGCGAAAGAGAACCATATTCCCGTCGGCCCGGGCAGAGGAAGCGCTGCAGGCAGCCTTGTCAGTTATATCTTAAGGATTACCGATATAGACCCCTTAAAGTACAATTTGATTTTTGAACGCTTCTTAAACCCTGAGCGTATCAGCATGCCCGATATCGATATTGATTTTTGCTACGAACGCAGAGGGCAGGTTTTAGAATACGTGGGAACGAAATATGGTCTTGATAACGTCGCACAGATCATTACTTTTGGAACGATGCAGGCTCGTGCAGTTATACGGGATGTGGGCAGGGTAATGGGGTTTAGCTACACCGATGTCGATAAAATAGCCAAGATGATTCCGCAGATGCCGGGTAAACAAGTTAGTTTGAAAGAAGCGCTTTCCTCAAATCCCGATCTGGAAAACGTCTATAATTCCGACGACGGTATCAAACGCCTCATCGATGTGGCAAGTAAACTCGAGGGCCTCTCGCGCCATGCTTCAACGCATGCAGCCGGTGTGGTTATCTCGGATAAACCGCTCATCGACCGCATCCCCCTGATACGAGGCAGTGAAGGCGAAGTAGTCACCGGTTTTGATATGGAGTCTCTGGAGAAAACCGGTCTCCTGAAGATGGATTTTTTAGGGCTTAAGACCTTAACGGTAATCGATGAGACGGTGAAAATCATAAAAAGAACGCGAAGCCTTACTATTAACATTCTGGAAATACCGATGGAGGATAAAAAAGCTTTTTCGCTTCTTGCGCACGGAGATACGATAGGCGTTTTCCAGCTTGAAAGCAGGGGCATGCGGGATATCTTGAATAAACTTGTTCCTACGCAATTCGAAGATTTAATCGCGGTGCTGGCGCTCTACCGGCCAGGTCCTTTAGGCAGCGGGATGGTGGAGGATTTCATCGAAAGAAAGAACGGACACAAGACTGTCGTGTATACCCACCCGAAATTAGCGCCTATTTTAAAAGAGACCTGCGGCATTATTCTGTATCAGGAACAGACCATGCAGATTGTTTCTCAACTGGCGGGTTTCAGCCTCTCTCGAGCGGATCTTTTACGTAAAGCTATCGGCAAAAAAATCCCCGAGATAATGGAGGAACAACGTAACATGTTCGTCCAGGGGTGCGCGAAGAACAATATCTCGGAAAAAATTGCTACACAGATATTCGATTTGATTGATTATTTTTCGGGGTATGGATTTAATAAATCGCATTCTACTGCTTACGCCTTGATTTCCTATCAGACCGCGTACTTAAAAGCAAATTTCGGCGCTGAGTTTATGGCGGCGTTACTGACCAGCGAACGCAACAATACCGATAAAATCAAGGAATACGTTAACGAATCAGGCCGTATGGGGATCAAAGTGTTGCCTCCTGATATTAATACCAGTTTCGCCAATTTTACCGTCACCGATGACGGCAATATACGCTTTGGTCTGTTGGCGATAAAAAACGTAGGCGCAACTGCCCTTGAGAGTATTACCGAAGTGCGTAAGGCCAAGAAATTCGAGAGCATCTTTGACTTCTGCGAAAGAGTCGATTCACGGACAGTCAATAAAAAAGTCATAGAGAGTCTTATAAAATCAGGGGCGATGGATACTTTTAAGTTGCGCCGCGCACAGATGATGGCGATTTTGGACGATATCTTAAGCAGGGGTACTTCCAAGCGCGACGCCTCCCAGCTATTTCTTTTTGCAGCCCCAAAGAATGAAACCGTGCCGGACGTAGAAGAGTGGCCCTTGGCACAGATATTGAATTTTGAGAAATCCCTCTTAGGTATGTATATCACCAGCCATCCGCTCCATGAGTATTCGACGCTCATTAAACACGTTGGCCGTGAAGAAATTGCTTCTTTTTATGAGGAAGGGGAGAAACATTCAGAGGTCCTCATCTGCGGAGTTCTGGAAAAGGTCAAGGTCATCACCACGCGAAAAAGCGGCGACAGAATGGCAATCACCAGAATTGAAGATGATACGGCAGCAGTTGATGTTTTTGTTTTTCCCCGGCTTTTTGAAGAGTGCAATAGTTTCTTAAAAGAAAAAGCCGTGGTGCTTTTAAAGGGAAAACTTGAATCCAAGGAAAAGGTTCCCAAGATACTGGCATCTAAGATCATTCCCATGGAGAATCTCATTGAGAACATAAAACAGGTGAACATTCTCATTGAGAAAAATAAATTTCCTCTCGATAAGATAAAAGATATTTTCGTCAAGAGTCGCGGTAAGATCCCTGTCATTTTTACCGTCAAGAATTCGAAAATGCAGGGTATTAAAATAAAAACCGCCAACGACTTCTTTCTAAACCCAAGTAATGCCGTTTTGCAGCAGCTTGATTCCCTGGTAGGCGAGGAAAACCTGTCTCTGACTGTCTAGTGTAAACTAATCAGTTCGTAAGCTCATAAGTCGTTTTTTAAGACTTACGAGCTTCTTTGTCGAATATCTCTCTATGAACGTACGAATTCTCAAGCTTTTTCTTTCTTTTTCCCCTTGGGAGCTTAAGAGCTAATGAGCTTATGAGCCTTTTATTGCCGCACTTGACACCCATAAAATGGGTGATAAACTAACCCTATGCGTAAACGAGATATTGTGCTTAAAATCAGTCAGGATACAGGCATAAAACAGGTTGTGGTAAAGGATGTTGTGCAGCGAACTTTCGATACCATCTTAGAATCTCTTAAAGGCGGCACTCGTATTGAATTACGGAATTTCGGAATTTTTCTCGTTAAAAAGAGAAAAAAACGCATCGGCAGAAATCCCAAGACCGGTGCGGTGGTGCCTGTCCCGGAACGGCTTACCGTTGTTTTTAAACCCGGCCTGGAAATGAAGAAACTCTTTAAATAATCCCTTTTAGCCGCAATGAAAAAAACCTATACCGGCGTCAGGGGGACTTCTGATTTTATCCCCGGACAAGCCAACCTTTTTAATCATATTGCTACAACCTCCCGGCGTATCTTTAAAACATTTGCGTACGAAGAGATAATCCTTCCGATCCTGGAAGAAGAAGGAGTATTTTCCAGAGGGGTCGGCGCAACCAGCGATATTGTCGAAAAGCAGATGTTCAAGATTGCACGTCGCAGTGAGGAAGTAACTGATGATATCGTGCTGCGGCCCGAAGGCACTGCGCAGGTGGTGCGTTTTTATCTGGAAAATTCTCTCTTTAAGCAGAGCGATTTTCATAAGTTTTTTTACATCGGACCGATGTTCAGGGGCGAACGGCCTCAAAAAGGTCGATTGCGTCAGTTTCACCATATAGGCAGCGAGGCGATTGGCTCCGACAGCCCCGCTATTGACGCTGAGATGATATCTCTGGCGATGACGATCCTGGATGCAGTAGGGGTAACGCAGAAAAAGTTAAAGATAAACAGTTTGGGATGCGCTCCCGATAAAGAAAAATTTGCCTTAGCGTTAAAAGAAGCGCTGGCGAAAAGAAAGAATGAACTTTGTCCGGATTGTCAGCGTCGCATCGAGAAAAATCCTTTGCGCGTGCTTGATTGTAAACAGGAGACCTGCAGGGCCATCGTGGCATCGCTTCATCCAGGTCAAAGCCATTTATGCCAGAGTTGTAAGAAAAAATTTGATGATGTCTGCCGTCTGCTTTCCGATTTGGGTGTTACCTATGTACATGACCCATATTTAGTGCGGGGTCTTGATTACTACACCAATACGGTTTTTGAAATCACCTCTTCATCGCTGGGCACCCAGGATGCCATAGGCGCCGGGGGCCGGTATAATAATCTGATAAGTGCCTTAGGCGGTCCGGAAATTCCGGCAATCGGATTTGCGCTTGGTTTTGAAAGAATAATGCTTGCGCTTGGTGAGCAAGAAAAGAAAGAGGCCATTGACGTATTTGTGGCGACATTAGGCGAGGCAGCCGTCAATGAAGGGTTTAAATTGCTGCAAAAGTTAAGGAGCGAAAGAATCGCATGCGATACTGATTATTGCTCTAAATCACTCAAGGGCCAATTGCGCTACGCTGAAAAAAAAGGAGCGCAATTTGTCATTATCATCGGTGAAGAAGAGTTGAAAGAAGGCAGTGTTGTTTTAAAAAACATGAACGCTTCAACACAGGAAAAAATAAAGAATGAGGAACTTATTGTTGGATTGAAGAATCAAATGAGGCTTTAGAAGCGGATACACGCAGATAGTTACGCGTTTTCCGCTTCTGCAATTTAAAGGGGTCAATATGCTAAGAACTCACACGTGCGGACAACTGACGGAGGCAGACATAAAGAAAGAAGTCATCATTTGCGGGTGGGTACAGGCCCGGCGCGACCACGGAAAGATTATTTTTATCGATTTACGCGATCGCTACGGCATTACCCAGGTTGTATTTTTTCCTAAACCAAATCCGGCAGTATACGAACAAGCGAAAAAATTAGGCAGCGAATTCGTACTTAAAATAAGAGGTACCGTAGGTATGCGGCCCAAGGGTACGGAGAATCCAAAAATCCCTACGGGCTTAGTCGAAGTGTTTGCGCTTGAGGTAGAAATCCTTAATACCTCGATGGAACTTGCGTTTTCCATTGAGGATGACATTGAAGCAGGAGAAGAAACCAGATTGTTGCACCGGTATCTTGATCTGCGCAGGCCAAAAATGCTTAAACGTATCTCGTTGCGCCATAAATTTAATCAGGCGCTGCGCAGTTACCTGAATAAGCAGGATTTTCTGGAGATTGAAACCCCATTTTTAACGAAATCCACTCCGGAAGGTTCACGGGATTATCTTGTTCCCTCAAGATTAAATCCGAATAAATTTTATGCCCTGCCGCAGTCGCCGCAGCTATTTAAACAAATACTTATGGTAAGCGGCATGGACAGATATTATCAGATTGCGCGTTGCTTTCGTGATGAAGACTTACGCAAGGACAGACAACCGGAATTTACCCAGCTTGACATGGAAATGTCCTTTGTCGAAGAGGAAGATGTGATGACCCTGGCAGAAAATCTTATCGCCGCAGCTTTCAAGGAGGTGCTTGGAATTGAAATTGCCACGCCTTTTTTAAGAATTCCCTACAAAGAGGCAATGGCCAAGCACGGCTCCGATAAGCCTGATGTAGGCCAGGGCGACTATCGCTTTTTGTGGGTGGTCGATTTTCCTCTCTTTGAATACAATAACGATGAAAAACGCTGGCAGGCGTGTCATCATCCTTTTACCTCTCCGAAATTAGAAGATATACCGCTTTTAGACTCCGACATCGGAGCTACTCGCGCGCGCGCATATGACCTGGTCTTGAATGGCCAGGAAATTGCCGGCGGTTCGATCAGGATACATTCACCGCAGTTACAGGCAAAAATTTTTAAAACTCTGGGTATCTCGGATGAAGATGCAGAGAAAAAGTTCGGCTTTTTACTGCGCGCGTTTAAATACGGAGCTCCACCGCATGGAGGCATTGCCTTTGGTTTAGACAGGCTCTGTGCCATTGTGACCGGAGCCGAGAGCATTCGTGATGTAATTGCATTCCCTAAGACCCAGAAAGGGATCTGTCCGCTCTCAGACGCTCCTTCAAGCGTAGAAGATGCTCAATTGAAAGAAGTGTATATCAAGATGATAGAGGAAGAGAAAAAATAACCTGTAAGTAGCTCATGGTTTTTGTGAGCTTACTTTGTTAGAGAGGGTTGGTGGTTGGATCATACATGATGCCTTCCGGGCGTCTTAATATCGGTTTAAATCAGCAGGAAACTGATTGAAACCGAAACGCCTCGGAAGTAATTCGTCCCGCTAAAAACGCGGGACTCATTAAGGAGGATACAATGAAGAGATATTTAATTTTGTTAGGGATCGTTTTATTAAGCGGCTGTTTAGTGAGGACCTATGAGGTTACTAAACCCAGGACCGATTTACAGGTAGCAGGAAATCAAGGATATCTTTCAGGTACGCCGCCGCAGCCCGCGCCTCTTAAGTTCGGCGATAAGCGTAAAGTCTCAGTTATGGAGGTAGAACTTGGTTCGCACCGCTATTTAAGGGAGAAGAAGATAAAACAAGAAGACAAGAATGTTCCTGCGCAAGCGTCTCTAACAAGTGAAGATCAGGAACAAACAACAGAGCCGTCCCAGGAGCAGGAAAATGTAAACACGGGCAATTACCAGGAATACACGGTAGCCAAAGAGGATACTTTGCAGAAAATATCGCAGAAGTTTTACGGCACCACTAAAAAATGGCAGATGTTGTACGAGGCAAACAAAGATGTCTTAAAAAGCCCGGATAAAGTCTATCCCGGGACAAAGATAAAAATACCCGCACAATAAATAGATGTGAGATGACAGATTGTAGATTGGAGATAAAAAATACTTCTCATCTGCAATCCCCAATCTTTCATCCGCAGTCTAATAACGTCTGATTTTATGGAAAGAAAAATTGAAGTAAAGGATAGCGCGCTGTTACGGGAGATCTTCGGCGTCGAAGATAAAAACTTGCGGTTTATCGAAACGCAATGCAAGGTGAAAGTTTCTTTGACGGCGCAGGGCATCCTGGTCAAGGGTGATAAAGAAAACATCGAGGAAGCGATTGTCCTGATCAATAAGATTATAAGCTTGGGCCAGGCTGGTCTTGTATTTAATCGTGACGAGCTAAAAGGGTATCTTGATGTCCAGGATACCGAATCGCCAAAACAGATGGCGGGCATAAAAGTACCGTCGCTTAAACGTAAAATGGTTATGCCCAAGACCGAAGGGCAGGAAGAATACGTGAAAGCGATTAAAAATTTTGATATTGTTTTTTCCGTAGGTCCCGCAGGAACCGGTAAAACGTATCTTGCTATGGTAATGGCGGTCAATTATCTTATGGAGAAAAAGGTACACAGGATTATCCTGACGCGGCCTGCGCGCGAAGCAGGGGAGTCATTGGGATTTTTACCCGGCGGTATGCAGGAGAAGCTCAGCCCCTATTTGCGTCCTCTCTATGACGCATTATATGATATGATGGAAGCAGTGGTGATCGAGGAATATTTGGAAACGGGCATTATCGAAGTGGCCCCCCTTGCCTATATGCGCGGCCGGACCTTGAATAATGCCTTTGTCATTCTTGATGAGGCGCAAAATTGCACCGCGGAACAATTAAAGATGTTTCTGACGCGCTTAGGTTTTGAT
>JAQUOR010000082.1 GCA_028717025.1 Candidatus Omnitrophota bacterium
TGACTTTCAGGAAGTTCTTCAGACTAATTAATACATATAGCCCAATCATTCAGTCATTAATGCAACTTGATCCAGAAGATAGCCCTATACAGCGTCTTGGTGTGAACACAGCTCTGGTTCATGCAGATATCAGCGATGTTATTTTTATAATTTGTATGCCGCTGCTCTTGGCCCTAAGCGCTCTCGGCTTCCTTTATATCGGGGTATTCCTGGGCTTCTCTTTGCCTGCTGCGAACAGAGCGGCATTGTCTATTTTGTATTACTCGGTATACGGTTTCATACCAAGTTTGATTATAGCTATGTTTTCTAACATTTCTTCAATGATTAAATTTTTGTATGCTGCAATACGATATGTTGAAGACATAGGAAAGCCGCTTAGTAAATCTATGATTCTTACAATTTGTTTACCAGTGAATGTTATTTTAATGGCGAAAGACGCTCGGCAGAACAACAAACAAAGAAGAATATCCGCTTTCGGCAAGTTGAGGGGCTTTACCAAAGAAGATGTGCCGGCGTTGCTTAAAAATCTAAAAGAGGGCGATGACTTTACGCGCCGCGTTGCCCGTAAAATTCTGTATAACATGCGCACGTTACCGTTAGAGACGCAGGTAGAAATACTTATATTGAATTTAGCTGAATCGCATTATGCAGGTGCGCGAAAAAGCTCCATCAAAAAGCTTGTCAGGCTTCAGCGCGCTACAGGAAAAATCCTTCCTTTTTTAACGCAGGCGTTAGAAGATAAGAATGTATTTGTCCGCGCAGGAGCTGCGCAAGCTTTAAAAAACATTGGTAATGATGCGGCTGTTGACGAGATCATACTTGTACTTTTGCGGACGATAGAAAAGATTTATGCTGAAGTGGCAGACGCTTTCGACAAGAGCGCCGTTGTTGCCGGCGAATCCGTTGGTTCTTTGGCGGAAGTGCTGGGGGATGAATATGGACGCTTACGCAAAGATGCCTTAGAGATCATAACAAGAGCTTTTATCGTCGAATGTTTTGTCTTGGGATTAAAGAGAGAATCACTGGAGGACCGGTATTTTGCTGCCAATGCTTTAGGAAAAATGGGGAAAACAGCATCCCGAGCAGTCCCTTATTTAGTAGAAATCGTCTTATTTAACAATTTGTTGTCTTGGTCACCCAAAGGGCTGCAGGAACGGGATATTCGGGAAGCAGCAAGAAATGCCATTAAAAGGATCTGCGCCCGCGATGTAAGCGACCGGATTTTTCATCATATTCATGATGTCCAAGAGAGACAATGGTGTGAATGGAAAAAAACGCATAGCGGGGAGTGGTCCGGCGCAGGAGGAGGAGATCCGAACTATGATGATAATCCGGAAATGGATGCAGAAACTTCCGGCGGTTCGTTAAGCTATGATGTAAGGGAAAAGCTTCTTGAAATATTTGGTCCGGATGGCGCGCTCATCGGCAGCCAGGCGCAAGGAACTGCCGGTCCGGACAGCGATATAGATATAAATCTTTTAGGAGAGCGTTTCGTGCATCCGCGCGCGGCAGAGCGACAGTATCCGTTTATTATGGAGTTAAGGCGTAGAGCAGAACAAACGACCGGCAAGAAGGTTGACGTCGCTTTTGATGCTAGCGAAAATATCGAGAGAAAAGGCGGAAAATATCTGGGCGATATACAAGATCCCCACCGGGCCAAGGATCCCGTTAATCCACCCAGTGAAGCTCAAATTCAAGGGGACTTAGCTAAGAGTCAGGAGAAAATTAAGAGTTTAGTCTTTATCGATTCAGTAAACGACGCCATCCGTTTGGTAGCAAATAAAGACCCCTTAGTGACAAAAGCCTTAGAACTCATCCGTGATACCATAGAAATCCGTGCCGGGCCCTTTACCTATATATACGGTACGTATCGTGAAAACATCCTTTATCTTGACGAATCCATTCTCCCTAACGAAGACCTGTCCAAAGATAACTTACCGCTTGTTTTAACCTTTATCCATGAAGCAAGAGTCATTGCGTATACGCAGGCTTGCGATCAAGAGAATGAGGCGTTTGCGCAAGAATGCATAGCAGAACTTCTCGTCAGCATGCACGCAGCGGAAACTAATTTTAAAATCCTTCTTCAGCAAACGGTTGCGCTTCTCGAGTATTATCGGTTTGTTTCCACCGAAGAAGAACTTAATCAATTAAAAGAAAAAATCGATTTCTTCTCTTTAGCTTTGTTTCAGTTAATACAAGATATAAAGGCGGTGCCGGTATTTACTAATTATGTTGAAACCGTTGCTGAGCTTGAGTACGTTTTAAGGGAAACTTACGAAGCTGCCGGGGGGCAGATATTATCGCTTGGGACAAAAAAGATTATTGCAAGAGGTCTGCAAAGAATGTTCGAACTTTGCCATGCCATCGATGAAGATGAGGAAAACTTTCTCAGTGCGACAGCGCAAGGAATCTTAGAGTTTTTTGATAGCATGTTAAGAACATATCAAGAAGGCGTCAAGGTGATGGCATTCAAATCGGATCCTGTCACCGTTGAGCGGGTTACTTTGGAGATCATTAAAATCCATAGAGCTGTGCTTGATGCGCAAAGCATGCTTACACTTCAAGACCCGGGGATTAAACAGGAATTCATTGATCTTGAAACAAGCTTTGAAAAACTTTCCGATAGTTTCAACGCTCTTATGAACAGTTATTGGTCAATGAGGATTGAACAGGCCGAAAGCAGTTTACGCGCATTCAGACAGACAGCAATACATGTATTACCGACCGAAAACAATAACAGCAAGCGCAGCAAAGCCATAGACATCCTTAATGCAATTGAATCAGCCTTTAGAGAAGTTGATTATACAGATGCATCTTTTAACGACGGGCTGCTCGATAAGCTTGAGCAGGCTCAAATAAATCTTAATCAATTAGGAAGAAGCGCCCTTTTTAACCCGCACGCAACATTTTTAGATTACATCAGGGATCTGCGAGTTCGGCTTGAGAGTGATATCAGGGCATTAAAAATCAAAAAAAGCGACATTCAATTGATGAAAAGGATAGAACACACCACAGTATCTTTGTGTTCTTTGGATTATGAATACGATGATGCAATCTCAGCCGACCGTATACGCAGGATCATCCGTCAAGAAAGTCAAGATGCGGTATATTTTATCCAAAACTTCTTTGAGGGGGCACAGAATCATGGGATTGCTATGCGTCCATTTATAACGCAATTAGCGAGCGCTTGCGAAGAAATTGATTCTTTATACCAGTCAATCGTACCCGTTGAAGAATTAAGCGAGCGTGTCATCGCGTTAATCAGGAGCATATTTGTAGAAGCAAAAAAATTAGTGGTGCAAATGTGTCAAATGTCCGACAACGAGAGTATTGAATTATATAGAGAAATGCAGGCTCGTTTAAGAACGTTGGAGATAACAAGCCCTGCAGATCCCCACCGCGCGAAAGACCAGAAGAATCTCCCTTGTGAGGCCCAAGTCAACACAGATATAGCCTGGGCAAAAGAAATTGAAAAATCAGAGTACCTGCGGGCTTCAATTAATGAGGCGATCTTGCTGGCGAAAGCGAGAGACAATCTTGTTGTGTCAATGTTAGTGAGGATCAAAGATGTTATGAGGATATACTCTCATCCATTTTCGTTTATCTGGGCAGCGGTTCGCAGCAACATTTTATATCTTGATAAAAGTTTATTGGAAGATACAGAAAATCACCGCGAATTGCTTTTAACCCTTCTTCATGAAGCATCGCTTATGGCTTATCCGAGAAATACCGACCAAGAGAATGAGAATTTTGCTTACGAATGTTTTTATGTGAACAGTATCAGGCTCATTGCCCGTCTTTCCGATGAAGGTTATTCATCGGAGATGATGGAGGCATTGAATAGAGATTTACCTGTAGCCTATAATCCTTTGTTGAGTGCAACGCTTTATGCTTGTTTTAATAGTCCTGCCCGTTTGCAAAGTGCATTTCAAGAGATGGCAGGGTACGGTTTTCGTGATTCGGTACTCGTTGAATGGAAACTAATCAGGTTCCTTGACCGTCTTAGCCGATTAGATGACGGTTTAATGCTGAACGATAACTTAACGGGCTTTGCAATTCTTGCTCAACTGCATACAAGCGAGGGGGTGCGCCAAGCTGCTATCCGTACGCTTGCTGTAGCAAACTCCAGCAAAACTTTTGATATAGGGCGTGCGCTCGAACAGGTCGTTCACGCAGAAGAAACATCATTGTTTTGCAAAATGCTTGCAATCCAGGGATTACGCCATAAAGGGTTATTCGATAGATTGATTACGGTCCTGCAAAAGAACGAGATAGCATATTTACGCGCAGAAACAATCAGGCAAATTGCGCATTGCATGCTGCCAGAATCGTTCGTGACGATAATGCCGTTTGTTTTTTCCGATAATGCTCTCATTGCAAGCGCAGCAGAGCAGGCCTTAAGGACTTTAGGCGACCCCCATAATGCAATAATTGCAGGATATTTATCCGGCACAGAAGATGATAGGGTGCAAAGATCCGCCACGGAGACCTTTCAATATTTGGTTGATCTTGCAATTGGAACGACGCAAGGAATTGAATACGCATCGAGTTTTAATACAGTGAATGTAGACAGCCAAGATACCGCGCGAGCAGGATATTCTAACGTAGAAAAACAGGATGAACAGGGCAAGTCCCTTGATAACGGAGGTTCTTTAGAATGCAAGTTTGAGTATGTAGTCACTAATCTTGAGATTGGAACTGTTCCGGTCTCTTATCGGGAGAGCACCGTTGCGCTTGAGCATCTTGCCTCCGGAAGCAGCCTTTCTCAAAGATTGCATGAGGAAATGGACCGAGTTGGCATTGAGCACGATTCAGCCCATATAAGAGCGAGCGATATTATCCAGAATGCCGATAAGGCACTCACCAAATCCCTCGATAAAAGGTCGCAAAAAGAAAATACCCTAGTAAAAATTGCATATACAGGCATGAAGCGGCTTGCGCGCGTACTTCTGGCAAAGATCTTACCCGGTCAGGCAGAAAAAAACATACGCCTTGTACTAGTCGGCGGTGTTGTCAGCGGAGCCGGCAAACAATACCAAGAAGGCTTGTCTCGTTATATGGATGCGATGTCACCTGCCGATAATAGAATTGAAGTGGTTGTTTCAAACCTTGGTGATGCCAGGGCCATAGCAGGAGCAGTTGGATACGCACGATACGTTCTTGGCGTAAAAACAGATAAGCCTTACGCGGTTGGCATCGATATGGGCGGCACAAACATGAGGATCGCGCTTGTTAATCTAAATACCATGCAGGTTGAGGGCGATATCTATAAACTTCCTATTTTTACCGACGAATCAGATAAGCAATGCATGGAAAGTTTAAGCCGGCAATTGCAGCAGAATAGTGTGGGTATGAATTTTGGTGATTTGCCTATCGGTATTGAAAATTATTTGCCGCAAAATTCCGATAGAGAACTTCATGCAAAGCTTGCAGGAGTCATATACGATCAATTAACCCGCCTTATACAGAGTGTTGATCTTAATGAGGTAGGTTTTATCGCGCTCGCATCTCCCGGGATTTTTGATAGAGAAGGCCCGGTGAAGCTTGCCTACAATCTTCCCTTTACCAGCGTCGAGGTAAGGAAAGAGCTGGCCGTAAGGTTTTCTTTACCTATATATATGGGTAATGACGTTGCCTGCGCGGGCTTAGGTGAATTCATTTCCGGCTCAGGCAGAGGTTTAGAGCAGATTTTTGTGCTTAATATCGGCACGGGCCTTAATATGTGTTTGGTGCAAAAGAAAGACGTTTCATCTCAATCGTCCGATAGTATTTTATCTGCGCAAGAAAGTGATACGTTTCTTGATAATGGCGGACGTTCCTTAAGCACTGCGCGTCCTTGGAATAATAAGGTAAAAATCGTGGGGCGAATTATCGCTCATAAACCACACTTTGCATTAAATCAGGATGGGCTTTTGAACGTGATAGAAACGCAGCATCCAGGCTTATTGGAAGGTAGCTCTCTGGAGAAGAAACAAAGAGCGCTTGACTACTTGCTCCCAAGCTGCATGAATTATTATTATCATCTTACCGGTGTTAAGAGCGCCGCGCTTATCGCTCAATTTTGTTTTTATGGAGAAATTGGATATGCCAAAGGCAACTTGACCTGTGGCATTGGCGCTGCGCAGGATTATGAATGGGCATGGTATAAGGATATCGAAAAATTAGACAATGGTGAGCCAGCGTATGTTGTTTTCTGCGCACCAAATGTTCTCTTTAAAACAATAATTGAAAATGGTACGGGCCCCCAATGGGTATCTCTGTCGCGCGTGTCAAAAGTGCCCGCGTTTCCTGAGGATATGCGTTTGGCCTTGCGCAGCCATAATATACACCATTGGACTGGCATTACACTTGAGGCCCATCTTGATACGCTCAAAGAGCAGAAAAAGTTAGGTTGTCTATTACCTGCATTTATTGATGTTGAAGAAACATTAATGGTAAATAGCCAGGAAACATATCTTAAAAAACCCTTTGATGGTTCAGAATTCCAAGCTATTTTACAATCGTATACGGCGCAGGAAAAGCACTATCAAGCTCTTGACAATGGAGGTAGCCTTGCGGTTTTTGGAACAGCAGAGCACGATAGGCTTAATCTGCTGAGGCATCTTGAAGACGAAACGATAGACAAGGATTCACTTTTATATCAAGTAGCTTCGTTTATTTCAGATTTTGATCCCTCTTTACAGCGTGCTTTGAAATTGGGTACTATGCAAGAGGTGTACTGCTGTCAAACATATAATTTCGAACAGATGTCTGTGTATCCTTTTCTTTGTAATTACGCTTGTGTTATTGCCCGGTACATCCTGCTTGGTGTATTTGGAGATAAAATCTCAGTTACTATTGCCAGCGGTCAGCACAGCAGCCAGCTAAAAGAAAGAAATCAACATCATGCTTGGCTGGAATTAGACATTGATGCAAGTACATATTATTTAAGTTTTGTAGACGGGCAGTTTGTCTCTTTCGATGGCGGTAAAGATTACATCGGAGTAAAAAGTGCAACCCACAAATTAACGCAGGTGACAAATCCGGAATTTCTGCGTTATCTTGAAGACAAGAAACTTGACCGGGCAGTATTTGCGCAATTGGAAATTGACACCTTGCAGCATTTGGGCATGGAAAGGGAAGATGTTTCGAATAATTTCGTTCCGGCACCTTCCTTTATGCTGCCTACTCCTGAACAAACCGCGTCAGTGGCGCAACATGTGCCGCAAAAATATTGGCCTTACCTTGATGCCGCAACCGCGCTGCGGTTACCATCGGCAATGGCACCGGATGCTTCCTGTAAAGAAAGACAAGGATATCTCGGCAACCTTATTATCCCCGAGCATATGCAATTTATCGAGCCTTTGATTGCACAGGGTCGATGGAC
>JAQUOR010000083.1 GCA_028717025.1 Candidatus Omnitrophota bacterium
ATGAAAAAGACAGAATCAAGGGCTACATCGAAACCATGGGGCGCGATAAAGAAATACATAAGTTCGGATTCTTGACTATTTCTATCGGCATCATCACTAATCTTTACCAGGAATTCACGCATACCGCCCAGATCAGCTCTCTGGGCGCAGAGATAAAAGGGTTTGCCAAGAAATTCCTCGAAAGTAAATATATTTTTGATAAAAGAACTTCCTAAAGCTTCGGGCTGCAGGCCATACGCTTCAAGATTAAAATTTGTTGTCACTAAAATATTTGTGTGGTATAAGTATCTTCCGCTTGCGCGAGTGGTGGAATTGGCAGACACATACGTTTGAGGGGCGTATGGAGTAATCCGTGTGGGTTCAAGTCCCACCTCGCGCATGTCTTCATTGTAGCTTAAACGTTCATCCTGATAAAAAGGCTTATTTTGCTGTATAAACAATCTTGGATGTAATAAAGTCTTGCGACACTTCGACAGGAAGTCGAAGATTACATACAAGTCCCCGCCTTCGCCGGGCGAGGCAGGCCACCTCGCGCATGTTTTATTTTTCCGAAGAAAAAATAAAACAGAGCAATTGAGCAATAGAAAATAGAAGAGTCCAATTGCGGTCTAATGCTCAATTGTTCTATTGTTCAAAACGACCAACTCTGAGTCTGTTTACGCCTTCTGTTGAGCCTTACGCAGGTTTTTACTATAATAATAGTAGTACCTGATAGTTTTTACTATTGTTTTGTTTCCAGGTTCTTTAAATGGTAAGTAAGCGACGTAAGCTGGCAGGAAAGGTCGACGTCTTTTAAGATTATCTCTTTGGGCACATCCAATTTCACAGGCGCTAGGTTGAATATTGCTTTTATTCCGCATGTGCAAAGCTTCTTTGCTGCCTCTTCTGCTGCGGTCTTAGGGACCGCGATAATACCTATCTGAATATTTTCTTTTTTTATTACTTTCTCCATTTTATCCAGCGAGTAGACTTTCAGGTGCGGATAATCTTTATTGATCTTATTTTCGTTTATATCGAACGCGGCGCGGATAATAATACCTTCGTCCTTAAAGCCCCTGTAAAAAGAAAGGGCGCGGCCTAAGTTTCCAAAACCTACCACGCACGCACTCCACTCTCTGTTAAGTCCCAAAATATCCCTGATACTCTCGATAAGCTTGGAACAGGAGTAGCCCACCCCCTTGCGGCCAAACTGGCCGAAATAAGAAAGGTCCTTGCGCAGTTGATGATGGCTTATCTTTAAGAAATCCGCCAGGCGTTTTGATGAAATAATAGGTGTTTCTTTTTCTTTAAAATATAAAAGCGCGCGCAAATAGTAGGAAAGCCTAACGATAGTTTCTTCCGGTATTTTTTTAAGCATGCGATTGCTTCTTCTATTATGATCGTTCTAACAGGCGACGCGAAATCCCGATATCAACTACGTGTATTTTGCCGCAGAAACGCTTACCTGCACGCATAAAAAAACCGCGTTTCTGCGCGATGAAGGTAATCGTGTGATCTGCCTTAATCGCCGCTTTGGCAATCCTTCCGGTGTCGGGTAAAAGTCCGGAAGGAACGTCGCAGGCGATTATTTTTTTGCCGCTGGCGTTGACAAGACCAAACAGATGCTCCAGAAACGAAGAGACTTCACCTTTTACGCCGATCCCCAGAATGCCGTCAAGAACGCAGTCGGTGTTTCTTAAAAAACGTGTAAGTTTCGGCAAACGTGCAGCATCGATACGATATACCGGGATTGCAATTTTTTCTAAAATTTTTTTCTGAAATAAAACTTCGGGACCCAATTCTTTCTCTTGTATAAGAAGAACAGTGACTTTGTAGCCTTTCGCGCTCAGTTTCCTGGCGGCAGCCAAGCTATCGGCACCGTTATTGCCGCGGCCGGCTAAAACGAGGATTCTTTTGCCAACCTTTAAGGCGTGCATGGCCGCTGCCAAATTACTTGATGCGTTTTCAATAAGGAGGCGCTCCGAAAGCCCAAGCGTCTTTGCGTTATTTTCAAGCGCCAATATCTTTTGAAGAGACAACCCTCGCATGTTTATTCTATTGATAATACGTCATTCGAAAGATTCGCGGGACGGAAGGCAGCAACGAGGTATACACGTTAATGTGGTTCTTCTTTCTTTTTGTCTTTTTTCTTAAATAAATCCAGAAATTTATCTTCGTATTCTTTATACACGTTCCAATGATCAAGCTCTTCTTTCAATTTGCTTGCCACGGTAATGTCTTTTTGGGCATCTTTGAAAAACTGTTCTATCTTCTCGCGGGCAGAGTGAGGCAATTTCGTATAGGTAGCCAGATCTTTCTTGATTTTATCGATATCCTCTTCGCTTAACGGTGTGGGGCCGGTAGCCGATGGCGCCTCTACCTCTCCTTTTAAGTAACTGATGAGTTTTTCGATTTCGCTTTCGATAAATTTAGCGCGGTCTGCAAGGGGCGAAAGATTGAGGTTGAGTTTTAAATAACCATTGATTACTTTTAGAATATTGGTGCAAGCTTTGGGATTTTCGATCTGCACCGTATAGAAAGGAATTTCTCCCAAAAGGCATGCACCCTTTAAGCCTTTGCGTTTGGCAATACCTAAAATAATGCCGTTTAAGCCGCTGATCTGCCCTTCCTCTAAAACTTTCAGGCGGAGCTTCTCAAAATCCTTCAATACCTCCGGATGCGTTGCTGCTATCCAGACTGCTGAATCGCTTTTATGGTCAATGGGCTCCGGTTTTGCGGCGAAGGTAAAAATAAATTTTGCTTTATATTTTTTTACAAAATCGACAATTGCCAGCGAAAGCTCTTCGGCGTGCTCTAAGGGTGGCTGGGCTTCGCCTAAGAAAAGTATCACGTCAGGGGAACCTTTTCCTTTTGCGTAGTAAAAAATACCTGCGGGTAGTGTCGGTAAATCAACGATGCCTTTTTCAGCAATAATCGCCGAGGGTCTGAAAAAATCTTCCGCGTCAAGCTTGGCAAACATTTTAAATTCCATCACTTCTTTTAAAAAAAGGACGCTGCGGTACGCAACCTCGCCCATGCCCGGCCAAGCGGCAATAAATATAGGATTTTTAATTTTTGGGGTTGAGATTTCTTTAATCATACGTGGAATAATGTATCACAAATCACTTAAAAAACAAGGATAAACAGCTCATGAGCTATTCTTTATGCAGATTCTCTAAAAAGTCTTTCAGTTTCTTCTCTTCGCCGATGGCTTTGGGGACATAGTATTTCTTCTTACTTCCATATTCCTGCTCAACGTATCCTCCGTAGCTATGAGGATACTTATAATCCTTTGAGTGAGTTTTCAGATGTTCCGGCACTTCCTTGGTTTCCTCGTTTTCAACGTCTTCTTTGGCGGCTGCTAACGCCAGATAGGCTGAATTTGATTTAGGGGAACCTGCAAGATATATGGTGGTCTGGGCGAGCGTAAGGTCTGCTTCGGGCCTGCCGATAAATTCAACTGCCTTAAAACAGTTGGTTGCAAGAACCAGCGCAAAAGGGTTGGCGTTACCGATATCTTCCGAGGCTAAAATCACCAGACGCCGGGCAATGAAACGGGGATCTTCGCCGCTTTTAAGCATCTTGGCCAGCCAATAAAGGGCGCTATCCACTGCGCTGCCGCGTACCGATTTTATGAATGCGGAAATCGTATCATAATGGTAAGAATCTTTCTTGTCATACACACTATTTTTCTGAATACTTTCTTTCGCGGCTGCTACAGTAAATACAATTCTTCCTTCATTGTCTTTCGGAGTGCTTAAAATGCCTATCTCCAGCGCAGTCAGGGCCTTGCGGGCATCTCCGGCTGCCATGGTAGCTATGTAGGTAAATGCTTCTTCCTGCACCTGGATATCAAGCGTTCCTAAGCCGCGCTTTTTGTCGGTAAGTGTCCTCTTTAAGATCAGCGTCAGTTCTTCTTTACTTAAGGGATTGAAGTGGGCAACGATGGAACGGGAGATAAGCGAGGGTATCAGGTAATAATGAGGGGTGTAGATGGTCGCGCCCACAAAAACAATGCTGCCTGCTTCAGTATCCGGGATAAGCGCTTCCTGCTGCAGTTTATTGAAACGGTGGATCTCGTCAATAAAAACACAGGTTTTTTTGCCGTCTTTTTTTGTCCTCTCCTTGGCACGATCTAAGACTTTTTTTAACATGGCCACAGAACAAAAAGCTGCATTAAGGTATTCGAATTCAGCCTCCATTGCCTTAGCGACGATGCCACCTAAGGTTGTTTTACCGCACCCTGCAGGCCCCCAGAGGATCAACGAAGAGACTTTTTTAGAGGCAATGGCGCGCGCAAGAAGTTTACCCTCATTTAAAATTTGCTTCTGTCCGATAAATTCCTCTAAATTTTGAGGCCGCATCCTTACGGCGAGCGGAGAATCTTTATCCATGGATATTTTTGGTTAAAAACAAGAATTTGTGTATGGCAGTAATGATTTTAAAGGTAATGAGATTGAAGCTTGTAAGGCAGGTAAGCGTTCGTAAATAAAAAACCCCGCCGTAAGTCCGTCCCGGGTGGCTGCTACAAGTTCTTTCCTCATACAAGTGGGCGCCGCGTCCTGTTCGCCGAAGCGAGAGGAGATTTGGCTCCCCTGTTTTTGGTGTTAGCTGTAGCACATTTACCCATCGACGTGACAGGCAGGGTATTGTGACAACTGTAGTATAACATGTCTGCTGACACGTTTCAAGGCAACAGGGGAAGGCAATTGAAAGCGATTTCACCAGCATGGATATTATCAATATGAAGCTCTGCGGTAAAGAATGGTAAGCGCGTTAGCGCAAAATAACTCCTTGCGCCTGTGCAAGAGTAGAACGTATTTGGCTGTGAAGGGTATCCACCTCTCCAGAGGTGAGTGTTTTTTCGTCTGACTGGTAGAAGAGCCGCAGGGTAAACGCCTGATAGCCTTGCGGCAGGTCTTTGCCTTCGTAGGTATTTACAATACGCATATCGACGATGTATTCGCCTTTTTCTTTTACCATACGCTCTATTTCTCTGAATTTTATGTCTTTTTTAAAGGCAATACTGATATCGCGGCTCGTAGCCGGATAAGCGCTGAATGGCTGATAATGCCTTTCGCAAAGGCTGCTTTGCAGACACTCGACGTCAAGTTGGGCATACATAAAATCTTTTTTTAGCTCAAATTCTTTCTTTACTGCCTGATCCAATACGCCCAGAAACCCAGCTTCTTTTTTGTCGATAACAATGGATAGAGCGTTCGTGAAGTTGGGCAGCTTCGTCTCTACGAAGGCCCACGAGGAAACGTTCAGATGTTGGAGAAGCTCTTCGATGACTCGCTTTAAATACGGCAGGCTTTCTTTCTCGATACTGACCGCAATTGAAAGCGCCGGCGCCTCGCGATAATCGGTATCAACGCGTTGATACACGTTGGCGAGTTCAAAAAACCGTATATTTTCCTGAGCACGGTTGACGTTATAGCGCACGCTCTTTATGGCGCCGGTAAGCAATGTGGGACGCAATGCATTTTCCTGACCGCGCAAAGGATTGGTAAGCTTTATAACATCGTGATAGCCGAGGACGCTTAATTCCTTATCTGCTTCGATGCTGAAAGTAATTATTTCTTTTAACCCGACGGTACTTAAAAAATGTCTCAATTCGTTTTTAAAACGAAACGTGCTTACGAGGTACGGCTGTCCAAGCAAAAACGGCAGACAACAGGTAATCTTATCGTAACCATAGATGCGGATAAATTCCTCATAGACATCCACCTCTCTCTCGACATCCAAACGAAACGAAGGCACAGTGATGCGTAAGTTCTGCCCTGGCGCGTTTTCGACTTTAAAGTCGAGACCGGTCAATACCTGACGTACCTTCTCTTTGGGAAAGGTATCGCCCAGATAAGAGTTAAGCGCCGCGAGGCTGACGGTGATCTTTTTTTGCGCAACGCGGGGTTTTTGCCCGGCACAGGTGTAACCGCTCATGAGGCCTGCGGCAAGTTCCTGCATCATCTGCGCGGCTGTGCTTGAGGCGTATTCGAGATAATCGGCGGACACTTTACGTTCAAAACGATAGGAAGAATCGGTATCAAGCCCTGCGCAACGACGACTGCGGCGTACGGCCAGCGGTGAAAAAATCGCCGCTTCAAGAAAAACATTTTTTGTAGAATTATCGACCTCGGTATTCTTTGCTCCCATTACCCCGGCGAGAGCAATAATTTTTTTCTCATCCGCGATTACCAGGTTTTCGGGACTTAAAAGCCTCTCTTGCTCGTCGATGCCGATAAATACTTCTCCGGCTGCGGCGCGGCGTACGTAAATGGTACCTTCTATTTTGTCCTCATCGAAGGCGTGGAGCGGATTACCCCAAACCAGCATGGAATAATTCGTACTGTCGACGATATTATTGATAGCGTTGATACCACAATGCGTTATTCGCTCGCGTACATATGCGGGGGATTCTTTTACGGTTAGGCTGCGGAGAGCGCGGCCGACATAAAGGGGACAATCGTTTAAATCCTGGATGACGACGCGACGGGTGCCAAGCAACGGTTTCTTTGTGACGACGGGATATTTAAGCGTGAAAGGCTTATGCAGACACGCAGCGATTTCCCGCGTTATTCCTATCATTGAAAGCCAATCGTAACGGTTAGAAGTAACCTCGATGTCGAATACCCAATCGCCATCGCATTCTTCGAAATGCTCTACTTCCATGCCTGCCATGGTCAAGAGCGACACCAGGCTTTGTGGCGGCACGGTTACCTTCAGAAATTCATTGATAAAATTTAGACTGAACCTCATGTTAGAATTGCTCCAAAAATCTCACATCGTTTTCGAAAAATAATCTGATATCGTTGATGCCGTATTTAAGCATTGCGGGACGCTCAACGCCCATGCCAAAAGCAAACCCTGTATATTTTTTGGGATTTATCCCGCATGCGGTCAATACATTAGGATGTATCATGCCGCAGCCTAAAATTTCAAGCCAGCCTTTCCCCTTACATACACTGCATTTCGTTTGTTTTCCTTTACAGATGAAACAGGATATATCCACCTCTGCGCTGGGTTCGGTGAAAGGGAAAAAATGAGGCCGGAAACGTAAATTTACATCGCTTGAGAAAAACTCTTGCGCAAAGTGCAGAAGCACTCCCTTTAAATGTGCGAAATTGATATTCGCGGCTACGGCAAACCCTTCTATCTGATGGAACATGAATGAATGCGAAGCGTCAACCTGGTTCGGACGATACACTCTGCCCGGAGAGATAACTGCCAGGGGCAGTTTTTTATTGCAGAGCACTCGTATTTGTGAAGGGGAAGTGTGACTGCGCAAGAGAAACTTCCCCTTCTTTTTTTCCTGCACGGG